>DATLEL010000070.1:0-23274 GCA_035525255.1 Usitatibacter sp. | reverse complement strand
GTCACGTCGCGGCGGTAGGCGCTTTCGATCTGGTGCTCGATCTGGAAGCGCGAGAAGAGCGGAATGTCGTCGCCGTAGTACTTCACCTTGTTCACGTTGGCCGGCATCACCGTGCTCATGAACGAGACGGCCTGGTCGTAGATCGCCGGCGTGTCGATGAGGATCTCGCCGATCTCGGGCTGGAAGAGGTCGCGGATCGCGCGCACCACCAGGCTCGACTCGAGATAGATGAGGCACGGACCCTTCTCTTCCTCGGCGGCCTTCTCGATGGCGTGCCACAGCTGCAGGAGGTAGTTCAGGTCCCACTGGAGCTCCTCGGCGCTGCGGCCGATGCCGGCGGTGCGCGCGATGAGGCTCATGCCCTCGGGCACTTCCAGCTGGTCCATCACTTCGCGCAGCTCGTTGCGGTCCTCGCCCTCGATACGGCGCGAGACGCCGCCGCCACGCGGGTTGTTCGGCATCAGGACCAGGTAGCGGCCGGCGAGCGAGATGTAGGTGGTGAGGGCGGCGCCCTTGTTGCCGCGCTCGTCCTTGTCCACCTGCACGATCATTTCCTGGCCGACGCGCAGGTGCGTGGACATCTTCGAGCGGCCGAACTCGCCGCCGTCGTTGACCATGAACTGCTTGGCGATTTCCTTGAAGGGCAGGAAGCCGTGGCGCTCCGCGCCGTAGTCGACGAACACCGCCTCGAGGGACGGCTCGACCCGGGTGATGACGCTCTTGTAGATGTTGCTCTTGCGTTGCTCTTTGCCGGCGGACTCGATGTCGAGGTCGATAAGCTTCTGACCGTCGACGATCGCGACCCGGAGTTCCTCCGCCTGGGTCGCATTGAATAGCATGCGTTTCATCGTTGTTCTCTCCCGCGCTCTGACACGGAAGAGGCTCCCCGTCGTTCCGGGGGGCCGGATCGACGATTACTTCAGAAGTCGGTTCTGGTATGCGTCACGGGATGGTGAGCGAGAGGGACGATTTCTGGTTTTCTTCGTCTGGCGTCCGCGGGAACCGCGAAGGCGTGGAATTCGTGTGCGTTCGAGCGCGTGTCGTTCGTTTACCATCGCTGCTTGGTGATGCAGGCGAGCGACGTTTGCCTGCTTGGGCGGCCGTTGGGCCCGCCCGGTGGCAACCGGCGTGTTTCCCGTTGCCCGATTCAATCCTTGGTCGATTTCTTCGAAATCAACTACATATAGTATACGTGGCATGCCGAGCGATGGCAAAGAAGGGACATCTGCCGCGCCGGCGGTCCGCTGGATCGAGGTGGGCGAGGACGAGGCGGGGCAGCGCATCGACAACTATTTGCTGGCGCGGCTGAAGGGCGTTCCCAAGAGCCACGTCTACAGGATCCTCCGGAGCGGCGAGGTGCGCATCAACAGCAAGCGCGCCGAGGCGTCGCAGAAGGTCGTCGCCGGCGACCGCATCCGCATCCCGCCGGTCCGCGTCGCCGAGCGGGAGGAAGACGTCCCCGCGCCGCATTTCCGCATGCCGGTCCTCTACGAGGACGACGCCCTCATCGCGCTCGACAAGCCCTCCGGCATCGCGGTGCATGGGGGTAGCGGCGTGGCCCACGGCGTGATCGAGTCGCTGCGCTCGATACGCCCCGAGGCGCGCTTCCTCGAGCTTGTCCACCGCCTCGACCGCGAGACCTCGGGCGTGCTGCTCATCGCCAAGAAGCGCGCGAGCCTCGTCGCCCTCCACGAGATGATGCGCGAGCACGACATGGACAAGCGCTACCTGGTGGGCGTGAACGGGCGCTTCCGCAACGAGCTGCAGCGCGTGCGCGCCGCGCTTTCCAAGCGCACCACGGCCGAGGGCGAGAAGCGTGTCTCGGTTTCCGACGACGGCCAGGAAGCCGAGACGGTCTTCCGCCGTGTCGATCGCGGCGAGCACTTCAGCTTGCTGGAAGCCGAGCTCCTCACCGGCCGCACGCACCAGATCCGCGTCCACCTGGCGCACCTCCGGCATCCGGTGCTGGGCGACGACAAGTACGGCGATTTCGAGCTCAACAAGTCGCTGCGCAAGCAGGGGTTGAAGCGGATGTTCCTGCATGCCGCGTCGCTGTCTTTCGCGCATCCGATCACCGGCGAGGCGCTGCGGCTCGAGTCGCCGCTGCCGAAGGATTTGCACCAGTTCGCGGAGCGATGCATGCGTGGGCTATGACCTCGTCATCTTCGACTGGGACGGCACGCTCATGGATTCGACCCGCATGATCGCGCGCAGCCTCCAGGCCGCGTGCCGCGATATCGGCGCGCCGGTGCCCTCGGAGAGCGATGCGCTGTTCGTGATCGGCCTCAATCTCGCCGACACGTGCGCGCGCGTGGCGCCGGCCCTCGACGAGGCAGCGCAGGCGAAGCTCGCCGAGCGCTATCGGCACCACTTCCTCGCCAACGAGCATGAGGCGCCGCTCTACGACGGCGTGACCGAGATGCTGGCCGACCTTCACGGGCGCGGGCAGCGCCTGGCGGTGGCGACCGGCAAGGCGCGCCGCGGGCTCGAGCGCGTGCTCGACCAGACGGGATTGCGCCGATGGTTCGAGGCCACGCGCTGTGCCGACGAGGGATTCGCCAAGCCGCACCCCGGGATGCTCCTCAGGTTGCTGGAGATGACGGGTGTCGAGCCGCGGCGCGCGCTCATGGTGGGCGACACCACGCACGACCTGGAGCTCGCCGCCAATGCCGGCGTGGACGCGGTGGCGGTTTCCTACGGCGCGCACCCGGAAGAGCTGTTGCGCACGCGCCCCGCGGTCGCCCGCTTCGACTCCGTGCCGCTCCTGCACCGATGGCTGGCGGCGAGCGCCTGATCTGCGCCGCGACGGCGCTGGAAGACGGCGGGCAGGGGGTGCGATTCCGCCTGCGGCCCGGGGACGAATACGAGGATGCGTTCGCCGTTCGCTGGTGCGGGCGTGCGGTTGCGTACATCAACCGATGCCCCCACGCGGGCACCCAGCTCGACTGGCAACCGGGGGAGTTTTTCGACCTGTCTGGGCTATACTTGGCGTGTTCGACTCATGGTGCTTTGTTCGAGCCGGGCAGTGGGCGTTGCGTCGCCGGGCCGTGTCGCGGCGCGTCGCTCGAGCCGCTTGCGATCCGGGAGCGAGACGGCCAGGTCTTCCTCCTGAACCACAATCCCGCAGAACATAACGACATCGCGCCATGACGACGGATCCTGTCCAGCCCAACTGGGAGCGTTCGGTCCTCGAGAAGGTCGCCATCAAGGCGGTCGAGGAGCAACGCCGCACCCGCCAATGGGGCATCCTCTTCAAGCTCCTCTGGCTCACATTCGCCTTCCTGGTGCTCGCCGCAGCGCTCGGCTGGATCGGGCGGCCGGACAAGGAAAACGCGACTTCGATCTCCACCGGCAAGCACACCGCCGTGGTGGACGTGGAGGGCGTCATCGCCCCCGAGTCGAAGGCCTCCGCCGAGAAGGTCATCAAGGGCCTCAACCGCGCGTTCAAGGACAGCAACACCCAGGGCGTGGTGCTGCGCATCAACAGCCCCGGCGGAAGCCCCGTGCAGGCGGGACACGTGAACGACGAGATCCGCCGCCTGCGCGCCAAGTACCCCAACATCCCGCTGCACGCGGTGGTGGAAGACCTGTGCGCCTCCGGCGGCTACTACATCGCCGTCGCCGCGGACAAGATCTACGTCGACAAGGCGAGCCTGGTGGGCTCCATCGGCGTGATCATCAACGGCTTTGGCTTCACCGGCACCATGGACAAGCTGGGGATCGAGCGCCGCGCCTATACCTCGGGCGAGAACAAGGACTTCCTCGATCCGTTCGCGCCCGAGAACCCGGCGCACCGCGATTACGCCAAGCAGATGATCGGCGAGATCCACCAGCAGTTCATCAAGGTGGTGCGCGACGGGCGCGGCGCGCGGCTGAAGGAAACGCCCGAGATGTTCTCGGGCCTGGTCTGGACCGGCGCCCGCAGCGTGGAGCTCGGCCTCGCCGATGCGATCGGCAGCACCGAGTACGTCGCCCGCGAGGTGATCAAGGCGGAGAAGCTGGTGAACTTCACGCCCGAGGAGAACGTCTTCGAGCGCTTCTCCAAGAGCTTCGGCGCGAACGCGGGCGAGGCGCTGGGGCGCGCGGCGGCGGCTGCGGCGGCCCGGTCAGCGGCGCAGATGCGCTGAGTATCCGATGAGCGCCGTTGCCACGGAAACGACGCGCCTCGACTTCGAGCTGATCCGGGAAGCGTTCGACCGCACGGCCGTCGGCCTCGTGGTCATAACCCCTGACGGGGTCTTCAAGCAGGTCAACCGCGCGTTCTGCGAGATCACCGGCTACGCGCGCGAGGACCTCGAGGGCCACTCGTTCCGCCGCATCACCCATCCCGAGGACGTGGCGCGCGACGAGGACCACCTGCGCATGGTGCGCGCGGGGCTGGACCTGCCGACCACCGTCGACAAGCGCTTCATGAAGAAGGGCGGCGGAGAGGTCTGGGTGCGGCGCAGCGCCGTGGTGGTGCGCGACGTGTCGGGCCAGGCGCGGCACGTGGTGGGTGCATTCGTGGACCTGACCGAGCAGCAGCACAAGGACCGCACGCTGCTGCAGATGAACGCCTTCCTCAAGGCGATCGTGGAGGCTTCGCCGGTGGCGATCTACACCACGGATCGCGAGGGCCTCATCAGCTTCTGGAACTCGGCCGCGGAACGCATCTTCGGCTACACGCGCGAGCAGGCGCTCGGCCAGCGCGCGCCCTTCGTGCCGCCGGAGCGCAAGGACGAGGCGCGGCAGCTGCGCGAGCGCGTGCTGGCGGGGGAGACGCTCTCGGGCGTCGAGCTCGAGCGGCAGCGCGCCGACGGCACCGCCATCGTGATCAACGGCTCCGCGGCACCGCTGCGCGACCCCGACAACACCATCAACGGCATGCTGGTTGCGTGCATCGACGTGACCGGCGTGCGCCGCGCGGCGGGCGACCTGGAGCAGCACCTGCACTTCACTCGCGCGCTGCTGGACGCGATCCCGAGCCCGGTCTACTTCAAGGACCGCGAGGGGCGCTACGGGCTCTACAACCGCGCCTGGGACGATCTCTTCGGCGGCGGCCAGGACTGGATCGGCAAGACCGCCAATGAGCTGGTAGGCGACGATGCGGCGCGCGAGCACGCCGAGCGCGAACGGCCGCTGCTGGAGCGTCCCGCCTCGACCACCTACGAGATGCTGGTGCCGGCCGCGGGCGACATGCGCCAGATGCTCTACAACAAGGTGAGCTTCGTCGACCGCCGCGGCGAAGTGGCGGGGCTGATCGGCGTCATCACCGACGTCACGCGCTACAAGGAGACCGAGCGCGCGCTGGAGGCGAGCGAGGCGCGCTTCCGCGTGCTCACGGAAAGCTCGCTGGATTTGATCTCGGTGGTGGACGAGAAGGGCAAGATCCTCTACCAGAGCCCGGCGCTGCGCCACCTGCTGGGCTTCGAGCCCGGCGACACGCTCGGCAAGAACGTGGGCGACCTGGTGCACCCCGACGACCTCGAGCACGCCACCGCCGCGTTCCGCCGCATCATCGAGACGCGCCAGTCGATCGAGCCGGTGGAGTTCCGCCTGCGCCATCGCGACGGCATGTGGCGCACCTTCGAGTCGTTGGGCACCAACTGCCTCGCCAATCCGCATATCCACGGGGTGGTGTTCAACTCGCGCGACGTGACCGACCGCAAGGTGATCCAGCAGCGCATCCAGCACCTCGCCTACCACGACAACCTCACCGGGCTGCCGAACCGCTCGTTGCTGCAGGACCGGCTCGCGCACTCCATCGCGCGGGCCGAGCGCACCAACCGCAAGGTCGCGGTGCTCTTCATCGACCTCGACAACTTCAAGAACATCAACGACACGCTCGGCCACGACGTGGGCGACGAGCTGCTGCGGCAGGTGTCGCGGCGCCTGTCCGAGTGCGTGCGACTCGAGGACACCATCGCGCGCCAGGGCGGCGACGAATTCATCGTGCTGCTGGACGCGCTCGACGACAGCCGCGGCGCCTCGGTGGTGGCGCAGAAGATCCTCAATTCGCTGCGGCAGGCCTTCGTGCTCGGGGGCACCGAGCAGCACGTGTCGGGCTCCGTCGGCATCTCGCTCTTCCCCGAGGATGGGCGCGATCCTCAGACGCTGATGAAGAACGCCGATACCGCCATGTTCCACGGCAAGAGCCTCGGCAAGAACACCTACCAGTACTTCACCGCGCAGATGAACATCGCGGTGAAGCGGCGCATGACGCTGGAATCGGCGCTGCGCCGCGCGGTGATGCAGAAGAACTTCGTGCTGCAGTACCAGCCGCAGATCAACCTCGAGAACGGCGAGATCATCGGCGTCGAGGCGCTGGTGCGCTGGGAGACCGAGGACAGTGGCACCGTGATGCCGGGCGACTTCATCCCGCTCGCGGAGGAGACCGGTCTCATCAACGAGATCGGCGAGTGGGTATTGCGCGAGGGATGCCGGCAGGCGCGTGAATGGCTCGACATGGGCCTCGCGCGGCGGCGCATGGCGATCAACCTGTCGGCGCGGCAGTTCAGCGACCGCGGCTTCCTCGACATGGTGACCCGCGTCCTCGCCGAGACCGGCCTCGAGCCCGCGCTCCTCGAGCTGGAGATCACCGAGAGCCAGGTGATGCGCCAGACCGAGGGCATGATCCTGCTGCTGACCAAGCTGGCGGAGATGGGGGTGCAGCTCGCGATCGACGACTTCGGCACCGGCTACTCGAGCCTGTCGTACCTGAAGCGCCTGCCGATCCAGAAGCTCAAGATCGACCAGTCCTTCGTGCGCGACATCACGGTGGACCCGAACGACACCGCGATCGTGGTGGCCATCATCAACATGGCGCGCAGCCTGGACCTCGAGACCATCGCCGAGGGCGTCGAGACCGCCGGCCAGCTGGCGCTGCTGCGCTCCAAGGGCTGCCGAGTGGGGCAGGGCTTCTACTTCTCGCCGCCGCTCAAGGCCGAGGCGCTGTATCCGCTGCTGAAGCACAACAACGTCTACTCGAAGTAATTCAGGCCAAAACCAAATAAATCGCGGGCCGTTTGCCCAGCGTTGGCGTATCCGCGCGCCACGATTCGATGCTGCCGGAGCGGATCCACTCGGTGGGCGCGGTGAGGTCGGCAGCGATCGCGAGGCGCGTCGCGGGCCGGCAGGCCTGCAGGATGTCGGCCAGCATCGCGTCGTTGCGATAGGGGGTCTCGATGAAGATCTGGGTTTCGTTCAGGCGCGCCGATTGGCGTTCCAGCTCGGCGATCGCCACGCGCCGTGCGGCGGACTCGGCGGGCAGGTAGCCCGCGAAGCGGAAGCGCTGGCCTTCGAGCCCGCTCGCCATCAGCGCCAGCAGGATCGAAGAGGGACCCACCATCGGCACGACCTTGATGCCGCGCGCGTGCGCTGCCGCCACCAGGAGCGCTCCCGGATCCGCGACCGCGGGCGCCCCGGCCTCCGAGAGGAGCCCGAGATCGCGTCCCGCGAGGGCCACCCCGAGCAGCGCGGGGACCGCGGCCGCCGGCGTGTGCTCGTTCAGCTCGGCCATCTCGATCTCGCGCAACGGCTTCGGGTGCCCACAGGAGGCGATGAAGCGCCGCGCGGACTTGGCGTTCTCCACCACGAAGGCGTCGAGCGCGCGGATGCGTTGCAGGGCCAGCGCCGGAACCACGTGTTCCGGTGGGGTGTCCTCCGAGAGCCATGCGGGCAGGAGGTAGAGGCGGCCGCTGCTCACGGCACGTCGAAGCCTTCGGCGCGCAGGATGGCCGAGAGCGCGATGAGCGGCAGCCCGACGAGCGCGGTCGGGTCGTCGCCGCCGAGGCGCGACAGCAGGCTCACCCCCAGCCCCTCGCTCTTGGCGCTGCCGGCCACGTCGAGCGAGGGCTCGAGCTCGAGGTAGCGCGTGATCTCGGCATCGGTCAGGCGGCGGAAGGCGACTTCGGTGGTGACGAGGCGTTCGTGGCGGCGCGCCTCGCGCGCATTCCAGACGCACAGGGCGGTGTGGAACAGGACCGAATGGCCGCTCACGTCGCGCAACTGCTTCTGGGCGCGCTCGAGGGTCCCGGGCTTGCCGATGGCGCGGCCGTCGAGGTCGGCGACTTGGTCGGAGCCGATGATCCAGGCTTGCGTGAAGCGCTTGCCGCCGGCTTCCGCCTTGAGGCGCGCGAGGCGCACCGCGGTCTGGCGCGGCGGCTCGGAGGGCAGGGCGGACTCGTCGAGCTCCGGAGCCCACGCCTCGAAGGGAAGCCGCAGCCGCTGGAGGAGCTCGCGCCGATAGGGTGAGCTGGACGCAAGGATCAAGGAAGGGTTCGCCAATTTAATCAGACGCTTATTGTAATTATCTAAGGTAACTTCTATAATACCAGACGATGGACGACGACGACTTCCTGCTGCACCCGGACCGCCTTTCGGCCAAGCCGACCGAGCTCGTGGGCACCTTCACGCCGGCCGACCTGGAGCGGCTCGAGGAGGAGCTCGCGAACGGCGAGGGCGAGCTGCGATACCGCATCAGCGCCTCCCTGGACCCGCAGCGTCGCAAGGTGGTGTCGTGTATAATCGAGGGCTTCGTTTTCCTCACGTGCCAGAGCAGTTTGGACGCATTCCGGCACGAAATCTCGATCGCGGACCGGCTGGTCCTGGTCGACAGCGAGTCGCAGCTTCCGGCGGTAGAGGAAGAGGGCGACGAGGAAGATTACCTGGTCGCCGATGAGCCGCTCGACATCCGCGACCTCGTCGAGGATGCGGTCCTGCTTTCGCTGCCGATGGTGCCGCGCAAGCCGGGCTGGGAAAGCAAGGCGGGAGGAGCCGGGGAGCCCGCGCCGCGGAAGGAATCGCCTTTCGCCGCGCTCGCCGCGCTCAAGAAGCGCAAGTGACCTAGAGACATCAGGAGAGAAACAAATGGCCGTACAACAGAACAAGAAGTCGCCCTCGAAGCGCGGCATGCACCGGGCGCACGACCACCTGGGCAAGCCGTCCACCGCCGTCGAGCCCACCACGGGCGAGAC
This sequence comes from Usitatibacter sp., assembly GCA_035525255.1. Taxonomy (GTDB): domain Bacteria; phylum Pseudomonadota; class Gammaproteobacteria; order Burkholderiales; family Usitatibacteraceae; genus Usitatibacter. The sequence goes on along the minus strand of DATLEL010000070.1, from coordinate 14,320 downwards.
GCACCTGCGCCACCACATCTCGCCGTCGGGCTACTACCGCGGCAAGAAGGTCCTGCAGACCAAGGACTGAGCACGGGCGATGACGGTCATCGCCGTCGACGCCATGGGAGGGGACCACGGACCCGCGGTCACGGTCCCCGCCAGCCTCGATTTCCTCGCTTCGCACCCCGAATCCCGGCTGCTCCTCGTGGGCTTGAAGGAGCCGCTCGAGCGTGAGCTCGCGCGCGCCGGATCGAGGTCGCCGGACGCGGCCGGCCGCATCACCATCGTCCCCGCCTCGGAACTGGTGGGCATGGACGAAGACGTGCGCACGGCCATCCGCACCAAGAAGGACTCGTCCATGCGGGTCGCCATCGACCTGGTGAAGGCGGGGCGGGCGGAGGCCTGCGTGAGCGCGGGCAATACCGGCGCCCTGATGGGCACCGCCAAGTTCGTGCTGAAGACGCTTCCCGGGATCGACCGCCCGGCGATCTGCGCCCTGCTGCCGACCCGCACCGGCAAGGTCTACGCCCTCGACCTCGGGGCCAACGCCGATTGCACGCCGGAGCACCTGCAGCAATTCGCCATCATGGGCGCCACGCTGGTGCGCGCGCTCGAGGGCAAGGAGAATCCCAGCGTGGGGCTCCTCAACATCGGCTCCGAGGAGTTCAAGGGCAACGAGGTCGTGCGCCGAGCCGCCGAGCTGCTGCGCGCGACGCCGATCAACTTCCACGGCAACGTCGAAGGCGACGACATCTTCAAGGGCACGACCGACGTGGTGGTGTGCGATGGGTTCGCGGGCAACGTGGCGCTGAAGACTTCGGAGGGGCTCGCCAAGATGCTGGGCGACTTCCTCAAGGAGGAGTACACGCGCTCGCCCCTCGCCAAGCTCGCGGCACTCATCTCGATGCCGGTGATCAAGCGCTTCCGACGGCGCGTGGATCCCCGCTACTACAATGGCGCGGCGTTGCTCGGATTGCGCGGCATCGTCGTGAAGAGCCACGGCTCGGCCGACCGGCTCGCGTTCGCCACGGCGCTCGAGCGTGCGGATTCCGAAGCGCGCCACGGGCTCATCGAGCGGATCGGCGAGGACATCGGCCGCCTCAATCGCGCGGTGGACGCCCCCGCATGAGCTTTTCGCGAATCACCGGGACGGGCGGCTACCTGCCGGCCCAGGTGCTCACCAACAAGGACCTCGAGTCGCGCGTCGACACGAACGACGAATGGATCGTCTCGCGCACCGGCATCCGCGAGCGCCACATCGCCGCGGACAGCGAGTTCACCAGCGACCTGGCGCTCGAGGCCTGTCGCGCCGCGCTAGCGTCCGCGAAACGCACGCCCGGCGACGTGGACCTGATCATCCTGGCCACTTCCACGCCCGACATGGTGTTCCCCTCCAGCGCCTGCCTGCTGCAGGCGAAGCTCGGCGTGAAGCGCGGCGCGGCCTTCGACGTGCAGGCGGTGTGCTCGGGCTTCGTCTACGCGCTCGCCACGGCCGACCTGTACGTGAAGTCCGGCGCGCACAAGTGCGCGCTGGTGGTGGGGGCGGAGGTGTTCTCGCGCATCCTGGACTGGAAGGACCGCGGCACCTGCGTGCTCTTCGGCGATGGTGCGGGCGCCGTAGTGCTCGAGGCGAGCCCCGAGCCCGGCGTGCTCTCCAGCCACCTGCACGCCGACGGCTCGTATGCCTCGATCCTGAATACACCCGGCCATGTGTGCGGCGGCGCAGTGCAGGGCGATCCGACCCTGAAGATGGACGGCGGCGCGGTGTTCAAGCTGGCGGTGCGCGTGCTCGAGGAGAGCGCGCGCGAGGCGCTGGCCGCCAACCACATGGACGTCGCCGACCTCGACGCCTACATTCCCCACCAGGCGAACGTTCGCATCATCTCCCACGTGGGCAGGAAGCTCGGGCTTGCGGATTCCAAGTGCATCGTGACGGTCGACCGCCACGCCAACACATCCGCTGCCTCGGTGCCCCTCGCCCTCGACGTGGCGGTGCGCGACGGGCGCATCAAGCGCGGCGACAACGTGCTGCTGCAGGGCGTGGGCGGCGGCTTCACCTGGGGCTCCGTGCTCCTCAAGTACTGACACCATGACTCTCGCTATCGTCTTCCCGGGCCAGGGCTCGCAATCGGTCGGCATGATGCAGGGCTTCGCCAGCGTGCCCATCGTCGAGCTCACGTTTCGCGAGGCCGGTGGCCTGGTGGACGTGGATTACTGGGGAATGGTGAACGACGGGCCCCCCGAAGCGTTGAACCAGACGGTCAACACCCAGCCGCTGATGCTGATCGCGGGTGTCGCCTGCTGGCGCGCATGGCGCGAGCGCGGCGGCGCGATGCCCGAGTGGTTCGCCGGCCACAGCCTCGGCGAGTACACCGCGCTGGTGGCCGCGGGCGCGCTCAAGTTCGAGGATGCGCTGCCCCTGGTGCGCTTCCGCGCGCAGGCCATGCAGGACGCCGTGCCGGAAGGCACCGGCGGCATCGCCGCGATCCTGGGGCTGGACGACGACAAGCTCGCGGGCGTCTGCGCCGATGCCGCGCAGGGCCAGGTCGTGGAGCCCGCCAACCTGAATTCCCCCGGTCAGGTAGTGATTGCCGGTCACCGCGCGGCGGTCGAGCGCGGCATGGCGCTGGCAAAGGAACGGGGTGCCAAGCGCGCTGTCATGTTGCCCATGAGCGCGCCTTCCCATTGCAGCCTGATGCGTCCCGCGGCCGAGCGCTTGCGCGAGCGGCTGGCGAAGGTGGACATCTCCCGCCCCGCGGTCCCGGTGCTGCACAACCGCTCCGTGGAGGCGTACGACGACCCGGCGCGCATCCGCACGGCGCTGGTCGAGCAGCTCGACCATCCGGTGCGCTGGATCGAGACGGTGCGCGCACTTGTCTCTCGCGGCGTGACGCGCATCGTGGAATGCGGCCCCGGCAAGGTGCTGACCGGCCTCGACAAGCGCATCGCGCCCGGGATCGAGGGCGTGGCGATCACCGACGCCGCGGCGCTTCCCGCATGAGCAAGCTCGACGGACAGGTGGCCCTCGTCACCGGCGCTTCGCGCGGCATCGGCGAGTGCATCCTCGTCGCCCTCGCGAAGGCGGGCGCCACGGTGATCGGCACTTCGACCTCGGACAAGGGTGCGGAAGGCATCAACCGCACGGTCGCGGAAGCCGGCGGAAAGGGCGCCGGGCGGGTGCTCGACGTGCGCGACAGCGCCGCGTCGGCGGCGCTCGTGGAGCGCGTCCAGGAGGAATTCGGCGGCATTTCGATTCTCGTGAACAACGCCGGCGCCACGCGCGACAACCTCCTCGCGCGCATGAAGGACGAGGAGTGGGACGACACCCAGGCGACCAACCTGAAGGCGGTGTTCGTGCTGTCGCGCGCGGTGCTGCGCGGCATGATGAAGGCGCGCGCCGGGCGGATCGTCAACGTGAGCTCCGTGGTGGGCTTCACCGGCAATGCCGGGCAGACCAACTACGCCGCGGCCAAGGCGGGGATGGTGGGCTTCTCGAAATCCCTCGCGCGCGAAGTGGGCAGCCGCGGCATCACCGTGAATTGCGTGGCGCCGGGCTTCATCGAGACCGACATGACGCGCTCGCTCGCCGCCGAGCAGGTGAAGAAACTGGTGGAAAACGTCCCGCTCGGACGCCTCGGACGGGTCGAGGACGTAGCCCAGGCGGTGCTCTTCCTGTGCACGCCCGCCGCGGGCTACATCACCGGCGCGACCCTCCATGTGAACGGCGGGATGTACATGGATTGATGGTAGAATTACGCGCTTTTTGCAGCTAAACCACGTAGAAAAAAGCTTGGAGGAAGTCGATGGATAACTTGGAAGCCCGCGTCAGGAAGATCGTTGCCGAGCAGCTGGGCGTGGCTGAGGCCGACATCAAGAACGAATCGTCCTTCGTCGAGGACCTGGGCGCGGATTCGCTCGACAACGTGGAGCTGGTGATGGCGCTCGAGGAAGAGTTCGAGTGCGAGATTCCGGACGAGGAAGCCGAGAAGATCACCAACGTCCAGCAGGCCATCGACTACGTCAAGAACCACGTCAAGCAATAACCTCCCCGGGGCATCGCCCCTTCGCGCGCGGTTGACCGCGCCGCGCCGCCAAAAATGTCGAAGCGCAGAGTCGTCGTAACCGGCCTGGGGATCGTCTCGCCCGTGGGCAATGGCATCGCCCAGGCCTGGGACAACGTGCTGAAGGGCGTGAACGGCGTGGGGCCCATCACGCGCTTCGACGCGTCGTTGCTGCCGACCAAGATCGCCGCGGAGGTGAAGGCCTTCAACGCCGCCGACTGGATGCCTTTGAAGGAAACCCGCCGCTCGGATACGTTCATCCACTACGGGCTGGCGGCGACGCGCATGGCGCTCGACGACGCGAGCTTCACGATCGACGAGTCCAACTGGGAGCGGGTCGGCGTGAACGTGGGCTCGGGGATCGGCGGCCTGCCGATGATCGAGGACAACATCCGCGACATGATCGCCAAGGGGCCGCGGCGCCTGTCGCCGTTCTTCGTGCCGGGGTCGATCATCAACATGGTGGCCGGCATGATCTCGATCCAGTTCAAGGCCAAGGGCCCGAACGTGTCGATGGTCTCCGCCTGCACTACCAGCACCCACTGCATCGGCGAAGCCGGCCGCATCATCGAATACGGCGATGCCGACGTGATGATCGCGGGCGGCGCCGAGGCGTGCGTGAACCTTTCCGGCGTGGGCGGCTTCTGCTCCTGCAAGGCGCTCTCGGAGCGCAACGACGATCCCGCCACCGCGTCGCGCCCGTTCGACCGCGACCGCGACGGCTTCGTGCTGGGCGAGGGCGCCGGCATCCTGATCCTCGAGGAGCTGGAGCACGCGAAGAAGCGCGGCGCGCGCATCTACGCCGAGCTTGCGGGCCTGGGCATGAGCGCCGACGCGAACCACATCACCGCGCCCGACATGGACGGCCCGCGCCGCGCCATGCTGGCGGCGCTGCGCAACGCCGGCGCCAACGCGACCGACATCCAGTACATCAACGCCCACGGCACCTCCACGCCCCTGGGGGATGCCAACGAGACGGCGGCGATCAAGGCGGCGATCGGCGACCACGCCTACGAGGTTGCGGTCAATTCCACCAAGTCGATGCACGGCCACCTGCTGGGAGCGGCCGGCGGCGTGGAAGCGGTCTTCACCACCTTGGCGGTGCACCACCAGGTATCGCCGCCCACCATCAACATCATCACGCCCGATCCCGCCTGCGACCTGGACTACGTTCCCGGCAGCGCGCGCGACATGAAGATCGAGCTGGCGCTTTCCAACTCGTTCGGCTTCGGCGGCACCAACGGAACGCTCGCGTTCCGCCGCTTCCACTGATCCTCGTCGACGGCCAGGCGGCGGATGCGATTCCCGCGACCGATCGCGGGCTCGCTTTCGGCGACGGCGTCTTCCGCACGCTCGCGGTACGCGCCGGGCGTCCGCTCAACTGGTCGTGGCATTGGCGCCGCCTGGCGGCCGACTGCCGCCTGCTCGCGCTCACCGCGCCCGACGAAGCCGTGCTCCTCGCGGAGCTGCGCCGGGTGGCGCCCGGCGATGCGGTGGCGAAGATCATCGTGACGCGCGGGCCGGCGACGCGCGGCTACGCGCCGCGTGCCGGAAGCCGCGGCACGCGCGTGGTCGCCGCGTTCGCGGCTCCCGATTACCCGCCGCAGCACGCGCGCGACGGCATCCGCGCGCGGCGCTGCGCGCTTACGCTCTCCGAGCAGCCCCGGCTCGCCGGCGCGAAGACCCTCAACCGCCTGGAGAACGTGCTCGCCCGCGCGGAATGGGACGACGCCGCGATTTCCGAGGGCCTGCTGGGCGACGCCGGGGGGCATGTCGTGGAAGGCACCATGAGCAACCTCTTCATCGTGCACGGCGGTGTCGTGGCCACGCCGGCCCTCGCGCGCTGCGGCGTCATCGGCGCGCAGCGCGAACGCGCTCGCGAGCTGCTCGGCGGCGCGGGCTACGAATGCGTCGAGCGCGATATTCGATGGGCCGAGCTCGAGGTGGCAGACGAGGCTTTCCTCACCAACAGCCTCATCGGCATCTGGCCCATCGCGGCTCTCGGCGATCGGCGCTGGGGCGCATGGCCGATCGCGCGGCAGCTGCAGCAGCTTGTAGCGCGGGACGATGCGCGCGCTTAGGCTCCTTCTCGTGCTCGGCCTCATCGCCGCGATCGTTGGCGGGGCCTGGCTCGCGCACTTCGCCTCGCAACCCGTGGCCTTGCCGCGCGTGCCGTTCGACTTCACGGTGCGCACCGGCGCGGGCCTGAAGGCGGTTTCGCGCCAGCTCGCGGCGGACGGCCTGTTCTTCGAGGGCGAGAGCCTGTGGATCCTCGCGCGCGTCCTCGGCAAGGCACCCACGGTGCAGGCCGGCACCTATCGCCTGAGCGAACCCATCACGCCCGTGGACCTGCTCGACAAGCTGTCGCGCGGCGAGGTGATGCTGGTGGAGATGCGCTTCATCGAGGGCACCACGTTCCGCCAGTGGCTGGCGCAGCTCGCCACCCAGTCGCACCTGCGCCAGACGCTCGGCGGCAAGACGCCGAACGAGATCGCGGCGCTGGCGGGATTGCCCGAGGGCTCGCCGGAGGGTTGGTTCTTTCCCGATACCTATCGCTTCGCCCCCGGCATCACCGACGCCGAGTTGCTGCGGCGCGCCCACGGCGCGATGAAGCGGCGCCTCGAGGAGGCGTGGGCCGCGCGCCTGCCCACGGTGCCGCTCGCCACGCCCTACGAGGCGCTCACGCTCGCCTCGATCATCGAGAAGGAGACCGGTGCTCCCGGCGAGCGGCCGCTGATCGCGTCGGTGTTCTACAACCGCATGAAGCGCGGCATGCGCCTGCAGACCGACCCCACGGTGATCTACGGCATGGGCGCCGCCTACGACGGCAACATCCGCAAGCGCGACCTCACCACCGATACGCCGTGGAACACCTACACGCGCGACGGCCTGCCGCCCACGCCGATCGCGATGCCGGGCGCGGGATCGCTGCAAGCGGTCTCGCGGCCCGCGGAGAGCGACTTCCTCTATTTCGTCGGCAAGGGCGACGGCAGCCACCAGTTCTCGCGCACGCTCGAGGAGCACAATCGCGCGGTGGCCAGATACCAGCTGAAGAAATGAGCGCGCGCGGCCGGTTCATCACCCTGGAGGGCATCGACGGTGCCGGCAAGTCGTCGCACCTCGCGTTCCTCTGCGAGCGCGTGCGCTCGCGCGGCCACGAAGCGGTGCTCACGCGCGAGCCGGGCGGCACTCCCGCCGGGGAGCAGCTGCGCGCGCTGGTGTTGCACCACTCCATGGGCCCCCTCGCCGAAGCGCTGCTGATGTTCGCCGGGCGCAGCGCCCACCTGCAGGAAGTGATCGAGCCCGCGCTGCGGGCGGGCACCTGGGTGGTATGCGACCGGTTCAGCGACTCCACCTATGCATACCAGTGCGGCGGACGCGGCCTCGACGGGCGCGCGGTCCAGGCGCTGGAGGCGTTGGTGCATCCCGGGCTGCAGCCCGACGCCACGTTCCTCTTCGACCTGGATCCCGCCATCGCCTACGAGCGGCAACGCGCGCAAAGCCGCACGCCCGACAAGTTCGAGCGCGAGGCGGCCGACTTCTTCGTGCGCGTGCGCGAGGCGTACCTGGAGCGTGCGCGGCGCGACCCGGAGCGCATCCAGGTGATCGACGCCGCGGGAGACCTCGACGCCGTGCGCGCGCGATTGGCCGAGCGCCTGGCGAGGCTGCTGCCATGAAGCCTTACGCCTGGCACGCCGTACTCCTGGAGCGGCTGCTCGGGGATCGCGAGCACATTCCCCACGCGCTGCTCCTGCATGGCCCCGCCGGAGTCGGCAAGGCGCACTTCGCGCGCGCGCTCGCGGCGGGGGCGCTCTGCGAGAGCCCGCGCAACGCGCTCGCCTGCGAGGCGTGCGCGTCGTGCCACTGGTTCTCCCAGGGCAACCATCCCGATTTCCGCGAGATCGTTCCCGAGGCGACCGCGGAGGATGAAGGCGAGGCGGTCGAGGCCGACGCGGGCAAGCCCGAGAAGGCAAAGAGCCTCGTCATCAAGATCGACCAGATCCGCGCGGTGGCGGATTTCATCGCGCTCAGCACCCACCGCGCCGGCTTCAAGGTGCTGGTGATCCGCCCCGCGGAGACGCTGCAGCCGGCCGCCGCCAACGCGCTGCTGAAGACGCTGGAGGAGCCGCCGGCGAATACCGTGATCGTGCTGGTGAGCGACCGTCCCGCGCGCCTGCTGGCCACCATCCGCAGCCGCTGCCGCTTGCTCGCATTGCCGCGCCCCGCTCGCGACGCGGCGCTCGCATGGCTGCGCGCCGAGGGCGTGCCGAACGCCGAGGTGGCGCTCGCCAGCGCCGGAGGCGCGCCTCTGCTTGCGCGTGACCTCGCGCAACCCGAGGAAGCGGAGCTGCGCCGCCGGCTGCTGAACGAGCTCGCGCGGCCCAACGGCGCCGATCCCCTCGGCTTCGCGCCCGGCATCGACCGGCTTTCGGTGGAGCGCTTCATCCACTGGATGCAGACGTGGGTGCACGACCTGGCGCGCGTGAAGCTCGCCGGCCAGCCGCGCCACCATCCCGATTTCGCGGCGGCATTGCAGGCGCGCGCGCGTGCCGCCGACATGGAGGCGCTGTTCGAATTCGACCGTGAGCTCGCGTCGGCGCGCAGCCTCGCGGCCCACCCGCTCAACCCGCGGCTGGTGGCCGAGCACCTGCTGATGGCCTACAATCGGGTCACCTCTGGAGCGAAGCCATGAACGACGTCGCGGTACCGGAAGCGCTCTCCCAACGACCCGGCGTTTTCACCCTGGTGATCCGGTCGAAGGCCGCGCTCTACGCCGCATGGATCCCCTTGCTGCGGGGCGGCGGGATCTTCCTGCCGAGCAACCGGCCGCACGCGCTCGGCGAGGAGGTCCTCATCCTGCTGTCGTTGCTGGACGATCCCAACAAGATCCCGCTGCAGGGCCACGTGGCGTGGATCAACCCGGCCCACAGCGCGGGCAACCGCCCGCAGGGCATCGGCGTCCAGCTCGCCGAAAGCGACGTCGCTCGGGAGCTGAAGAAGAAAGTCGAGGGCCTGCTCGCGGGCGCCCTGCAGTCGTCCCGCCCGACGCACACGATCTAGCGGGCGCGCCCCGCGGCGCGGAAACTTGTTGCGACGAGAGGAGGACAGCGTGCTCTTCCAGTCCCCGATCGACCATGCCCTTTCCCACCTGAAGAAGCACGTGCGCGCGCCATTGCGCCTGGTGCTGTGGGATGGCCGCGAAGTCGCGTTGTGCGAGTCGCCGCCGGTGACGCTGCGCTTCAAGGACGCGCGGGCGGCGGCCGCTTTCCGCCGCCCCTCGCTGCTGGCGCTCGCCGAGGCGTACATCGAGGGCGACGCGGAGATCGAGGGCGACGTGCGTGAAGCGATTCGCGGGGCCGAGGCACTCGCCCGCGTGCGCGACACGGCGCTGTTCGCGCCGCGCGATGGGGCGCGCCACACGCGCCGCTCCGACAAGGAGGCGGTGAGCCACCATTACGACGTCTCCAACGAGTTCTACGCGCTGTGGCTCGACCCGCGCATGGTGTACTCGTGCGCCTACTTCCGCGACGAGTCCGATTCGCTCGCCCAGGCGCAACTGCAGAAGCTGGATCACATCTGCGCGAAGCTGAGGCTCGCTCGCGGCGACCGGTTCCTCGACATCGGCTGCGGCTGGGGAGCGCTGGTGATGCGCGCGGCGGAGCGGCACGGCGTGGACGCCACCGGCATCACGCTGTCCGAAAACCAGTTCCGGCTCGCCGACGAGCGCATCCGCGCCGCGGGCCTGCAGGAACGCTGCAGGGTGCTGCTGCAGGACTACCGGGACCACGGCGGCGAAGGGACGTACGACAAGATCGCGAGCGTCGGCATGTTCGAGCACGTGGGGCTCAAGAACCTGCCCGTGTATTTCGGCAGCGTGCGGCGGCTCCTGCGGGAGCGAGGGCTGTTCCTGAACCACGGCATCACTTCGTCGGACGTGCACAACCGCGCCGTCGGCCTGGGCGCGGGCGAGTTCATTGGCCGCTATGTGTTCCCGCGCGGCGAGCTTCCCCACCTGCATCGCGTGGTGCACGACATGAGCGAGCAGGACCTGGAAGTGCACGATGTGGAGTGCCTGCGCCCGCACTATGCACGGACGCTGGAGCACTGGAGCGCGAATTTCGAGCGTCGCCTGGACGCCGCGGTGGGCGCGTCGTCCCAGCGTACCGCGCGCATCTGGCGCCTCTATCTCGCCGGCTGCGCCCACGCGTTCGAGCAGCGCTGGATCTCGATCTACCAGGTGCTCGCATCGCGGCAGGCCGGCCCGGGACGGACCGACCTGCCGCTCACGCGCGACTGGATGTACCGCGGCTAGCGCAGCGAGCTGTACCGGCCCCGCGCGCGCATCTCGTAGCTGGACGTGACGACGCGGTTGGTGCGCTCGTTGAGGACGCACTCGTAGCTCAACGGGCGCGATTCAAGGCGGCTGCGCGCGAACGCCTCGCCGCGGATGCGCTCGCGGTTCGGGCCGACGTCTTCGCGGTCCGTGGTGCCGGCGAATTCCAGGTAGGCGTCACCGTCGCGGTTGCGCGAGAGGAAATCCGCGCGCACGCGATCCTGGCAGGCGCGCGCCTCGTCGAAGTGCGGGTACGCATCGTTGCTGGCCAGCGGGACGGAGGCCGGCCCACCCGGGTTGCGCCAGGCGAGGACCATTTCGTACGTGTCGCCGGCGCGATCGGGATCGTCGATGCGCATCGCGGCGGTGTAGTTGTTGCGGCGATTGGGCGGCACCACGTCGTGGATGCTGCCGCGGCCGCTTTCGAGCGTCACGCGGAAATTGTCCACCGGGCCGAAAGGCAGGGGCTGCGTGCACACGCTGCCCTGGTCGTAGCTGCGCTGGCCGGATTCGGTGCGCACCAGGATCTGGTCGCCGCGCACGCTCACCTGCGCCTTGTCGTCGACATACACCCGCAGGCGGCACATGCCATCGGCGGAAGCGACGTTCCAGTCGGGGGCGCGACCGGCGCGGAAGCTGTAATCGTCGGCGTAGCGCGGCTGCGCGACGGCGGCGCCGCTCGCGAGCGCCAGCGCGGCGATGACCAACGAATGGATCGGTTTGCTGTTCATGGGGACCTCCGGAAAATGATGGGTGCGTCATCCAATATCGGACCGCCACCCCGCAATGCCAACTCCGGCGGTCCTGTTCGAATGTGGGGTCACTCCTACGAGCCCGGTAAAATGAGCCACATGCTTGTAGATTCCCACTGCCATCTGGATTTCCCCGAGCTGAGTGGCGACCTCGCCGGCGTGCTGTCGCGGATGAGCGACAACGGCGTGACCCACGCGCTCACCATCAGCACCACCCTCGAGACCTTCCCCGCGGTGCGCCGTGTCGCCCACGCCGCGCCCAACGTGTGGTGCTCCGCCGGCGTGCATCCCGACGAGCAGCGTGACGGCCGCGAGGTCGCGCTGGACGAGCTGCTCGCGATGGCCGACGACCCGCGTGTGGTCGCGATCGGCGAGACCGGGCTCGATTACTTCCGCGTCGAGGGCGATACCGAGTGGCAGCGCGAGCGATTTCGCACCCATATCCGGGCCGCGCGCCGCTGCGGCAAGCCGCTGGTGATCCACACGCGCAACGCCGCCGAGGACACGCTGCGATTGATGCGCGAGGAGGGCGCGGGCGAAGTGGGCGGGGTGATGCATTGCTTCACCGAATCATGGGAGGTGGCCGAGGGCGCCATGGCGCTCGGGTTCCACATTTCCTTCTCCGGCATCGTCACGTTCAAGAATGCCGTCGCCCTGAAGGACGTGGCGCAGCGCGTGCCGCTGGACCGCATGCTGGTCGAGACCGATTCGCCCTATCTCGCACCCGTTCCCCACCGCGGCAAGCCCAACCAGCCGGCGTTCGTCAAGCACGTGGCCGAGGAGGTCGCTCGACTGCGTGGCATCGCGGTGGACGAGATCGCCGCGGCGACCACGGCCAACTTCTTCCGGCTCTTCCGGCACGCGCGGCCGGCGTGAAGCCCGCCGACCTGCTGCTCTACTGCCGCGCGGGCTTCGAGAAGGAGTGCGCGCAGGAGATCACCGCGCTCGCCTCGCGGATGGGGGTGGAGGGCTTCGTCAAGGCTCGCCCCGAGAGCGGTTTCGCGCTCTTCCATGCGCACCAGGCGCCGATGGGCGTGGAGCTGGGGCAGCACCTCGACTTCTCGCGCCTGGTGTTCCCCCGCCAAATGGTGCGCGTGGGCGAGATGCTCACGGGCCTGCCGGAGACCGATCGCGTGACACCCATCGTCGCGGCGGCTCGCGCCCTCGGAACCGGGTTCGCGGGACTCCAGGTGGAAATGCCGGACACCAACGACGGCAAGTCCCTCGCCTCGCTCATCAAGCCGCTGCTGCCGCACCTGGAGCGCGGCCTGCGCAAGGCCGGCATCGTGATCGACGACGCGGAAGCGCCCGATCGGCTGCACGTTTTCTTCGTGGGCGGGGTCGCCTGCTACGTGGGCGCCGCGGCAGTCGCGAACTCGTCGCGCTGGCCGATGGGCATCCCGCGGCTGCGCATGCCGTCGTCGTCTCCCTCGCGCTCGACGTTGAAGCTCGCGGAGGCGATGCTGGAATTCGTCGGCTCGCGCGAATTCGAGCCGGGCAGCACGGCGGTCGACCTCGGGGCCTCGCCCGGTGGCTGGACGTGGCAGCTGGTGCAGCGCGGCTTCATGGTGACCGCGGTGGACAACGGCCCGATGGATGCAGCCCTCCTCGACAGCGGCCAGGTGAAGCACCGCCGCGACGACGGCTTCCATTACCGGCCGCCGGACCCGGTGGACTGGATGGTGTGCGACATGGTGGAGAGCCCGGCGCGCATCGCGAAGCTGGTGGCGAAGTGGATCGCCGAAGGCTGGTGCCACGAGTCGATCTTCAACCTGAAGCTGCCGATGAAGAAGCGCTGGGAGGAGCTGGAGCGCTGCCGCGGGATCATCGACGAAGCCCTCGGCGGCGGCGGCTACTACCTGCGCATGAAGCAGCTCTTCCACGACCGCGAGGAAGTGAGCGCGTATCTGGCGCGGCGCTGAGCGCTGACGCTACACTGGCCTCCATGTCTTCCCACCGCATCGTCATCAGCGAGTTCATGGACGCGCCCGCCGTGGAGATGCTGCGCGCGCGCTTCGACGTGGACTACCGGCCGAAGCTGGTGGACGACGCGGCCGCCCTGGTCGCAGCCTTGCCGGAGGCGCGCGCCTGGATCGTCCGCAACCGCACCGCGGTGAGCGGTGCCGCGCTGGAAGCCGCCACCCGCCTCGCCGTCGTCGGCCGCCTCGGCGTGGGGCTCGACAACATCGACACCGTCGCCTGTGAATCGCGCGGCATCGAGGTGATTCCCGCCACCGGCGCCAATGCCGAGTCGGTCGCCGAATACGTGGTCACCGTGGCGCTGATGCTGCTGCGCGGAGCGTATTTTTCCACCCGCGCAGTGGAGGCGGGCACGTGGCCGCGGCAGATGCTCTCCCAGGGACGCGAGGCGGCGGGGAAGGTGATGGGGCTGGTGGGATTCGGCAGCATCGGCCGGCTCACCGCGCGCAAGGCCGCCGCGCTCGGCATGCGTACCATCGCCTACGATCCCATGGTGGGCGCCGCGGATTCCGCCTGGCGCGAGTTCTCCACCGAGCGCCGCGAGCTCGACGCGCTGCTCGGCGAAAGCGATGCCGTTTCCCTGCACATGCCGCTCACGCCGCAGACGCGCGGCCTCTTCGACGCGGCCCGCCTGGCGCGCCTGAAGCGCGACGCCGTCCTCATCAACACGGCGCGCGGCGGCGTGATCGACGAGGCGGCGCTGGCGGCCATGCTGCGCGAAGGGCGGCTCGGTGGAGCGGCGCTGGACGTGTTCGACAAGGAGCCGCTCGCGGCGGGCTCGCCGCTCACCGGCGCGCCGCGCCTGGTCCTCACGCCGCACATCGCGGGCGTCACTCTCGAATCCAACGAGCGCGTGAGCGCGCTTATCGCGGAGCGGGTGGCCGCTTCACTTGCACGGATCAGTGAGTAGGGGTTGGGGCCAGGTGCCGCGATCCCGGACTTCTGCGCGATTCACGCTAGTACCGGAACACCTGCAGCAGGTTGTTGTACGAGTCGGTCCAGAGCCGCCAGTCGGGCTGTGGCACGACAGGCTCCGTCGCTTCGACGATCGAGGGCTTCAGGATGAAGCGCTTGTCCCGCGTGAGGACCACCCAGTCGCTGCTGGTGCCGCCGTTCTCGCCGGAGTCGTGCAGGTACGCATACTCCAAATGCTGCTTGTCGGCGATCGCGAGCAGCACTGGCTTGAGATCCAGGAACCGATTCGACACATG
>DATLEL010000061.1:0-6946 GCA_035525255.1 Usitatibacter sp. | reverse complement strand
CACGTCCACGAACGGCACCTGCGTCACCACGGCCTTGAAGAGGTCGGGACGCATGTTGACGACCGCGCCCATCAGCAGGCCGCCGGCGCTGCCGCCCTGGATCACCAGCTTGTCCGGCGCGGTGTACTTGCGCCGCACCAGGGAATCGGCGACGGCGATGAAATCCTCGAAGGTGTGCTTCTTCTTCTGCAGCTTGCCGTCGTCGTACCAGGTCTTGCCGCGATCGCCTCCGCCGCGGATGTGGGCGATCGCGAAGATCATGCCGCGATCCAGCAGCGACACGCGCGAGGAGCGGAAGTTGGGGTCCATCGGGTGGCCATACGATCCGTAGCCGTAGAGCAGCAGCGGCTGGGGTGCGTCGCCCCGCAGGGACTTGCGGTAGACGATGGAAACGGGGACGCGCGTGCCGTCCTTCGCCACGGCGGTCAGCGCTTCGCTGGCGTAATTCGCCGGATCGTAGCCGCCGAGCACCGGCTGCTGTTTCAGCAGCTTGCGCGAGCGCGACGCGACGTCGTACTCGTACCAGGAAAGCGGCGTCACCAGGCTTTCGTAGGTGAACTGCAGCGTGGGGGTCGCGTACTCGGCGTTGACGCCCGGGTGTGCCGTGTAGACCGCCTCGTCGAAGTCGATGTAATGCGACTTGCCGCTAGCAAAATCGGTGATGCGCAGCTTGAGGAGGCCCTTGTCGCGCTCCACCAGCACCCAGAAGTCCTTGAAGAGGTCGATCTCCTCCAGCATCACCATCGGGCGGTGCGCCACCACCTCGCGCCAATGCGCGCGCGCGGGATCGGCGAGCGGCGCGCGCACCACGCGGAAATTGCGGCCCTTGTCGTTGGTGCGGATGTAGAACTCGCCCTCGTGATGGTCGAGGTAGTACTCGTGCCCCTTGCGCCGCGGCTCGACCACGCGGAACGCGCCGCGCGGCTCGTTGCTGCGCAGCACGCGCACTTCGGACGTGTCCTTGCTGACGCTGGTGAGCGTGAGGAACGCCTCGCTGCGCGTATCGCCCACGCCGATGTCGAAGGCCTCGTCCTTCTCTTCGTACACCACCTCCGCCTGCGCATGGCCGAGGCTGCGGCGGTTGAGGCGGTAGCTGCGCTTGGTGGTCTCGTCCTCCTCCACCCAGAAGAGCGTCGCGTTGTCGGCGGCCCAGGCGAGCGACGTGACGCGCTCGGCGCTGTCGGTCAACGGCTTGCCGGTGGCCAGGTCCTTCACCTGCAGCTGGTACTGGCGGAAGCCGGTGAAGTCGACGGTATAGGCGAGCTTCGCCCCATCGGGGCTCACGTCCATCGCGCCGACTGCCGTGTACTTGCGATCCTTCGCCAGCTCGTTCACGTCCAGCAGCACTTCCTCGGGCCCGTCCATGCTCCCCTTGCGGCGCACGTAGATCGGGTACTGCTTGCCCTCCAGCTCGCGCTTGAAGTACCAGTAGCCGCGCTTGCGGTAGGGAACGCTGTCGTCGGTCTCCTTGATGCGCGCGAGGAGCTCCTTGTAGAGCTTGTCGCGGAAGCCTTCGAGCGGCTTCATCACTTCCTGGGTGTACGCGTTCTCGGCCTTGAGGTAGTCGATCACTTCCGGTTCGGCCTTCTCGCGCAGCCAGAAATAGTCGTCGACGCGGCGATCGCCGAACTTCGTCATCACCTTCGGCTTCTTCGCCGCCAGCGGCGGCGTGGCGCTTTCCGCGGCCTGCGCGGTGAGGGAAAAGGCAAAGGAAAGGACCATGGCGATCAGGATCTTGGTGGGGGTCATCGGGGGGCGACGCGGGTCGGCGAAGCCCTCGATTATAAGGGCGTCAACGGGGTGGCCCAGCCGCCGTTATGTAACCGTGCATGTGCACGTCCCGATGGAGAACCACAATGACACCCCGCACACTCGCGGCCATCCTCGCCGCCGCAGCGCTGCCCGTCGCGGCACAGACACCACCCTTGCGCAACGAAGCGCGGCCGGCCGCGCCGGCCCAGGTGCAGAAACAGGCGGATCCGGCCAAGCCCGCGGCCCCGATGAGCGCGCGCGAGCGCGCCAGGCTCGCCAAGGCGCAAGGCAAGCAAACCCGGAAGCCCGCCAGGGAGAAGACCGACAAACAGAAGAAGGCCGCTGCCACCTGATCGTCCGCGCAGACGGAGCCTCGCCAAGCACCCCGCGGGAATGCCCGCGGGGGATTTGGTTTTGCTAAGCTACGGGACTCCATTCGGAGCCCCGATGTTCGCCCTCCACAGCGCCCCCGCCGCGTCCCAGTCCGAGCGTTATGCCGAGCTTGCCGCGCAGGCGCGCGCGCTGCTGGAAGGCGAGCGCGACGCCACGGCCAACGCAGCCAACCTCGCCTCGCTGCTGTTCCACGCGCTGCCCGACTTGAACTGGGCTGGCTTCTACTGGATGAAGGGCGGCGAGCTGGTGCTGGGACCTTTCCAGGGCAAGCCGGCATGCGTGCGCATCGCGGTGGGACGCGGAGTGTGCGGCACTGCGGCGCGCGACCGCAGGAGCGTCGTGGTGCCGGACGTGAATGCGTTCCCCGGTCACATCGCGTGCGATTCCGCCTCCAACAGCGAGGTGGTGGTCCCGGTCATGAAGGAAGGCGCGGTGCTGGGCGTGCTCGATCTCGATAGCCCGCTGCGCGGCCGCTTCGACGAGGGCGATGCGCGTGGACTGGAAGCAGTCGTCGCGATCCTCGTCGCCGCCACCGATTTCGGCCGCTGACCATGTCGTACATCGACGAGTCGCTCATCGAGGGCGAAACCATCCTGCACCGGGCGCGCGTCTCCTGGTGGTCGCAGTTCGGCCTGGTGCTGCTCGGCCTGGTCCTGTTCATCCTCGTCGTGGGGCTGTTCTTCCTCATCGCGGCGTGGATCCGCGTGCGCTCCACCGAGATCGCCATCACCAACCGCCGCGTGATCGCGAAGTTCGGCTTCATCAAGCGCGACACGGTCGAGATCAACCTGGACAAGGTGGAGGCGCTGCGAGTCGAGCAGGGGTTCATGGGCCGCATGCTCAACTACGGCACGGTGTTCATCTCGGGCGCCGGGACTTCGGTTGCGCCGATACGGGATATCGCGGATCCGCTGGTGTTCCGGCGGAAGTTCATGGAAGCCACGAACAGGCCGCTCACGCCTCGCGGAGCGGTTTGAGAACGGCGTGCTCCGTTCCCTTCTAGTTGACTTCAATTCGTACTTCGCCTCCGTGGAGCAGCAGGCGGAGCCACGGTTGCGCGGCAAGCCGCTGGGCGTGGTGCCGATGCTGGCGGATACGACGGTGTGCATCGCCGCCAGCATCGAGGCCAAGACCTTCGGCGTGAGGACGGGCACCAAGGTGGCCGAGGCGCGGCGGCTCTGCCCGGAGATCGAGTTCGTCGTCGCACGCCACGAGCTCTACATCGAATACCACCACCGCGCGGTCGCCGTGGTCGACACCTTCGTGCCGGTGCGCAAGGTGATGTCCATCGACGAGATGGACTGCGAGCTCACCGGCCGCTGGCGCGAGCCGGAGCGTGCCATGGACATCGCGCGCCGCGTGAAGGCGGGCTTGCGCGAGCAGATCGGCGAATGCCTGCGCACCTCCATCGGCATCGGCCCCAATACC
Organism: Usitatibacter sp.; assembly: GCA_035525255.1. Lineage (GTDB taxonomy): Bacteria > Pseudomonadota > Gammaproteobacteria > Burkholderiales > Usitatibacteraceae > Usitatibacter. The sequence continues at coordinate 3,373 of DATLEL010000061.1, read as the reverse complement.
TTCATCGCCAAGACCGCCTCGGACATGGTGAAGCCCGACGGGTTGGTGATCATCCGCAAGGAAGAGCTGCCCGACCGCCTGTTCGATCTTCCGGTGCGCGCGCTCTCGGGCGTCGGCAAGCAGATGGAGAAGCGCCTCCACGCCCACGGCCTCAAGACAGTGCGCGACCTCTGCGCGCGCTCGCGCGATGAGCTGCATGCGATCTGGGGCGGCGTGGGCGGCGACATCATGCACGCTCGGCTGCGCGGCGAGGAGCAGCACGAGCAGGACAACGAGACCGCTTCCATCTCCCATTCCAGCGTGCTCGGTCCCGACAACCGCAATCCCGATCACGCGTACGCCGTCCTGAATCGCCTCACGCAAAAGGCAGCGATGCGCCTGCGCAAGGCCGATTTCTATGCCGGCCGTCTCTCCATCGGGCTCAAGTACCTGGACGGCACGCGGTGGGATACCGACATGAAGCTCGTGGACACCCAGGACACCGTCACATTCCTCCATGCGCTCGACACGATGTGGGCGAAACGTCCCCGGGACCGGCGCACCATCCTGCAGGTGGGCATGGCGTATTCGGACTTCGTCTCCGAGGCCAAGCACACCGGCTCGCTCTTCGCCTCCGAAGGCAAGTCGAAAAGCCTCTACGAGGCGCTCGACAAGTTGAATGCGCGCTTCGGCAAGCAGGCGGTCTACTTCGCGAGCGCCCACAAGGCGCGCGACCGCGCGGGCTTGCACATCGCCTTCAACCACATTCCCGATCCCAAGACGGATAAATGAAAAACAAAGTCGTCGTCATAACGGGCGCATCGAAGGGAATAGGCGCCGAGCTCGCCCGCCAGCTCGCCGCCAAGGGCGCGAAGCTGGTGCTCGCTGCGCGCAACCTCGAGGAGCTGGAGCGCGTGGCGCGGGAGTGCCGCGAGCGCGGCGCGGAGGCGATCACCGCGCGGGCCGACGTGGCGGTTGAGCGCGATTGCCAGTCGATGGTCTCCGCGGCGCACGTCGCGTTCGGGCGCATCGACGCGCTGGTGAACAACGCCGGCATGACCATGTGGGCGCGCTTCGAGGACATCCAGGACCTCGCGATCCTCGATCGCATCATGCAGGTGAACTACATGGGCTCGGTGTACTGCACCCGCCACGCGCTACCGCACCTGCGCGAAACGAAGGGCTTGCTGGTCGGGATCTCGAGCCTGGCGGGGCGCGTCGGCGTTCCCACGCGCACCGGCTACAGCGCGGCCAAGCATGCGATGACAGGGTTCTTCGATTCGCTGCGCATCGAGCTGGACGGCACCGGTGTCGACGTGACGATGATCTACCCCGGGTTCGTCGCGACCGGCATTCGGGAGAACGCTACCGGGCCCGATGGGCAGCCGATCCTGGTGAGCCCGGTCAAGGAGGGCGAAGTGATGGGCGTCGAGGAGTGCGTGCGCCGCATCGTCACCGCCATGGAGCGCCGCGAGCGGGAGGTGGTGATGACGGCGCGGGGTAAAATGGGCCTCTGGCTCAAGCTTCTCGCCCCGTCCCTCGTGGACCGCCTCGCGAAGCGCGCCATCCAACGGGGACGCTAGTGGACCTCTCGGTCTGGATCACCTATCTCGTCGCGACCTTCATCCTGTCGCTCACGCCGGGCCCGGGGGTTTTCTCGAGCATCTCGAGCGGCCTGCACCACGGCTTCCGGCTCGGCCTGTGGAACGCCGTCGGCATGCAGATTGCGAACATGATCCTGGTCGCCATCGTGTCCCTGGGCCTGGGCGCGATCCTGCTCGCCTCCGAGCTGCTTTTCACCGCGGTGAAATGGTTGGGCGTCGCGTACCTCATCTACCTCGGCATCGTCACGTGGCGCGCGCCGGTGAAGGGCTTCGAGGAAGACACGGACGACAACGCGCAGACTGCGCGCGAAGTGTTCCTGCGCGGCTTCTTCGTGAACATCACCAACCCGAAGGGCATCATCTTCTTCGTCGCGATCCTGCCCCAGTTCATCGACGTGGCACGGCCACAAGTCACGCAGTACCTTATTCTGGCGGCGACCACGTTCGCCGTGGACCTGGTGACGATGATGGGGTACACCGCGCTCGCGGCGAAGGTATTGCGCGTGATGCGCGATCCGGCGCGGCTGCGCTGGGTGAACCGGGGATTGGGCGGAGCATTCATCGCGGCAGGCGTGGCCCTCGCAAGCTTCCGCCGGGCCGCACATGTTTGACCACACCAAGGAGACACCCGCATGACTATCAAGGTTGGAGACAGGTTGCCCACGGGCAACGTCCAGGAATTCGTCGAGGTCGAGGGGAACGGCTGCAGCATCGGCCCCAATACCTTCAAGGTGGAGGAGCAGGTGAAGGGCAAGAAGATCGCGATCTTCGGGCTGCCGGGCGCCTTCACGCCGACCTGTTCCGCGAAGCACGTGCCGAGCTACCTCAGCAACATCGACAAGCTGAAGGCGAAGGGCGTGGACGAGGTGTGGTGCTTCGCGGCCAACGATCCGTTCGTCATGGGCGCTTGGGCGCGCGACCAGAAGGCCAACGGCAAGATCCGCTTCATGGGCGACGGCAGCGCGGAGTACACGAAGAAGCTCGGACTCGAGCTCGACCTCAACGCCCGCGGCATGGGCATGCGCTGCCAGCGCTTCTCGATGCTGGTGGACGACGGCGTGGTGAAGACGCTCAACGTCGAGGCGCCGGGCAAGTTCGAGGTCTCCGACGGCCAGACGATGCTGAACCAGATCCAGTAGCGCTACCAGAAGTAGAGCTGCAGCGGCCTTTCCGCGTCCCGCGGCGGGATGGCCGCCAGGAGCGCGCGCTGCTCGGGGAAGTTGAGCGCGCTGCGCTCGAGCAGGTGGTCCACCTGCGAAAGGTCGCAGGCTTCCCCCGGACGCGGCGGCCGCATGCGGCTCGCATCGGGAAAGCATCCCATCCCCGCCAGCAGGCTGTACCACGAAGCGACCGGATAGCCGCGCCCCAGCTCCTGCGCGCCCACTTCCTTCGCGACCCCCGCTCCCGATAGCCAGCGCGTGTAGAGCTCCTTCAACGGATCCGAGAGCTCGCCATTGGCCGCATTGGCGCGCCAGTAGTCGGTGTCGGTGCGCGAGTTGGTCTTGTAGTGCGAGACGATGTAATCACGCGTCCCCTCGAAATGCGCGTTCAGCCGGTCGTTGAACTGCCGTCGCGCGCCCTCGGACAGGTCTCCGGCCTGGAGCACCTCGACGAAGGCCATGACCGTTCGCTGGATGAAGAGGAGCGCGGTCGCCTCCAGCGGCTCGATGAACCCCTGCGAAAGCCCGACCGCGAGGCAGTTGCGGTTCCAGTGGTGCGTCACGCGCCCGGTTTTCATCTTGAGGTGGCGCGCCGGCGTGGGATCGTCCAGCATCCCCAGGCGCTCACGC
>DATLEL010000059.1:0-7212 GCA_035525255.1 Usitatibacter sp. | reverse complement strand
GGTTTTCTGGCGGCTATTGTGCCTTCAGGCGAGCGACTCGAAAAGGCCCGCGGCGCCCATGCCGGTGCCGATGCACATCGTGACCATTCCGTACTTTCCCCCGGTGCGCTTCAGCCCGTGCAGCAGGGTGGCGGTGCGGATGGCGCCGGTGGCGCCGAGCGGGTGCCCCAGCGCGATGGCGCCCCCCTGCGGGTTCACCCTGGAGGCGTCGAGCCCGAGGTCCTTGATGACGGCAAGCGATTGCGCGGCGAAGGCCTCGTTCAACTCGATCCAGTCGAGGTCCTGGGCCTTCACGCCGGAAGCTGCGAGCACTTTCGGGATCGCCTTGATGGGACCGATGCCCATGATCTCGGGAGGCACCCCGGCCACGGCGAAATTCACGAAGCGCGCGAGGGGAGTGACACCGTATTTCTTCAGCGCGCGCTCGCTCATGAGGATCACGGCGGCCGCGCCGTCGGACATCTGCGAGCTGTTGCCCGCGGTGACGCTGCCCTTGGCGGCGAACACGGTCTTCAGCTTCCCAAGTGTCTCGGCGGTGGAGTCCGGGCGCGGTCCCTCATCGGTATCCGCAACGCGCTTTCGCCTGCTGATCTCACCCGACGCGAGGTCCGGGGACGCGGTCTCGATCTCGTAGGGCAGGATCTCGTCCTTGAAGCCGCCGGCGGCGATCGCCCGCGCGGCCTTCTGGTGGCTCGCCACCGCAAACGCGTCCTGCTCGTCGCGCGTGACCTTCCATTGCTGCGCCACCTTCTCGGCGGTGATGCCCATGCCGTAGGCGATGCCGACGTTCTCGTCGCCCTGGAACACCGCGTCGTTGAGCGCGACCTTGTTGCCCATCATCGGCACCATCGACATCGACTCCGTGCCGGCGGCGATCACCACGTCGTCGTCGCCGGTGCGGATGCGGTCGGCGGCGAGCGCCACGGCCTGTACGCCGGACGAGCAGAAGCGGTTGATGGTCATCGCCGGGACGCCGTCGGGGAGCCCCGCGAGCAGCACGCCGATCCGCGCGACGTTCATCCCCTGCTCCGCTTCCGGCATCGCGCAGCCGACGATCACGTCGGCAATGTCGTTCGGGTCGAGGCCGGGGACCTGGGCGATGACGCCCTTCAGCACGTGCGCCAGCATGTCGTCGGGCCGCACGTTGCGGAACATGCCGCGAGGGGCCTTGCCGACGGGGGTGCGGACCGCGGCGACGATGTATGCGTCCTGGACTTGCTTGCTCATCACACTCTCCTCAATGACCGAAGATCGCGGCCAGGATCACCCCGAGCACGCTGAACACGAAAGGCAACACGAAGAAGAAAACGAAGGCCCCGATGGCCGCGTACTTCAAGAGCTTCACGTGGTCGGGCCGCAGCTTGCGCAGTCCCTCGAGCTGCTGCTTCAGGGCCTCGGCTTCCTGTCCCGAGAGCTTGGCGCGGATCAGCTCGCGCTGCCGGTCGGTGAGCTTGCCGCCGAGGGCGCCGTAGAGCTTCTCGATGTGGTCCACGTACCCCGCGGCCTGCGGCGCGGAAGAGGCCGCTGGCGACGCCGTGTCCGCGACCCGCACGGGCGAATCCACTCGCGGCACGTGCGCCTCCGCGCGCGGCACGCTCGCTGCGCGGATCTCGATTTCCGAAGGACGGCCGAGGCTCACGTCGAACGCGGAGCGGCGGAAACGCGTCCGCCCGGCAGGACCGAATTCGAGGCGCCAGCGATTGCCGCCACCGCTCGCCGGTGCCGAGGCCGGCACGTCGAAACGGAAAGGCAGGTTCACGCCGTGCGCGCCCTGGCGTGCGCGCACCTTCTGCTCCGCCCGGTGCGCCACCGCGCCGGCCGGCCCGATCGCGGTGAGCGTCACGTCGAATTCCTCGCCCGGCGTCGGCACGTCGCGCAGCATGATGCTGCCGTCGAACGGGCGTCCCACGCGCGGCTGGATCGCCGAGACGCGCAGCTCGCCCTTGCCGTCCTGGCTCACATTGTCCGGGCGGAATGCGATGCGCGCCTTGCGCAGGTGCGACCACGCCATGAGGAGCGCCAGCGCCGCGCCGACCGCCACCACGGGAAGATGAGCAATCGCCACGCCGGCGACGTACTCAGGGGACCAGGGCAGCTCCACGCCGGAATTGCCGAGCATCCACGTCGCGAGCTCGAAGCCCTTGGCCGCGTCGAGGGCCGCGGTGGCGGCCCATGCGGCTGCCACGAGCCCTGCCGCGGCCCAAATAACGCCCACGAGGCCGGACACCACGCCCGTGAGCGGAGCGCGTGGCATGCCCGTGGTCCCGCCAGAGCGGACCTCGCCACTGCGCACGCTGGGCCGGTCCATGGGTGCCTCAGTTCCTCAGCGGCTTGCCGGTCTTCAACATGTGCTCGATGCGCTCCTGGGTCTTGGGCGTCCGGGCCAGCTCGACGAAGTGCCGCCGCTCGAGGTCCAGCAGCCACTTCTCGTCGACCATACTGCCGGGCTCGACCGCCCCGCCACAGAGAACCTCCGCTATGCGCGAGGAGATTTCGTAGTCGTGCGCGGAGATGAAGCCGCCCTCCTTCATGTTCACCAGCATCATCTTCAGCGTGGCGATACCCGTGTCCCCGGCCACCGGGATCTGCGACGGCGGCAGCGCCGGCCGGACCCCCGACTCCGCCATCGCGCGCGCCTGCTGCTTGGCCACGTAGAGGAGCTCTCCTGGATGGAAGATCACCAGGTCGGCGGGCTTGAGGAAGCCGCGCTCGCGCGCCTCCTCGGCGCTCTTCGACGTCTCCCCCATCGCGATCTGCCGGAATACGCGCGCGAGCTCTGGGAACATGTCGCCGCCCTTGGCCCACGCGGCGCTCCTCTGCGCGAATTCGTTCAAGCCCCCGCCGGCGGGCAGCAGGCCCACGCCCACTTCGACGAGACCGATGTAGCTCTCGAGCGCCGCGACCACCCGCTGCGAGTGCATCACGAACTCGCAGCCGCCGCCGAGCGCCATGCCCTCCACCGCCGCGACCGTGGGCACCAGGCTGTACTTGAGGCGCTGCGAAGTCTTCTGGAAGAGCGCGACCATCTGCTCGAATTCGTCGAACCGCCCCGCCTTGAGCGATTCCAGCGCTGCCTTGAGGTTGGCGCCGACGGCGAACGGCGCCTCGTGCCAGATCACCAGCGCGTCGAAATTCCTCTCGGCTTCGTCGACGGCGCGGTTCAAGCCCTGCAGCACCTCGGTGCCGAGCGCGTGCATCTTGCTCTTGAAGGACACGATGGCGATGCGGTCGCCCTGGTGCCAGAGGCGCACGCCCTCGTCCTCGAACACCGTGATGCCGCGGTCGGCCTGCTTTTCGCCAATGACGGTCTCGGGGAAGAGCTGGCGCGCGTAAACCGGAAGCGTCGAGCGAGGCACGAGGCGGCCGGTCTCCGCGGAGTACGAGCCTTCCGGCGCGTGCACGCCCTGGCGGCCATCGGTCACCCATTTGGGCAGCGGCGCCTTCGACATGGCACGTCCGGCGGCAATGTCCTCGGCGATCCACTGCGCCACCTGCTGCCATCCCGCGGCCTGCCACAGCTCGAACGGGCCGAGCTTCCAGCCGAACCCCCAGCGCACCGCGAAGTCGACGTCGCGCGCGCAATGGGCGATCTCCGCCAGGTGCACGGCACTGTAGTGGAAGACGTCGCGGAAGATCGCCCACAGGAACTGCGCTTGCGGATGCGCGGATGCGCGCAGCTTCGCGAACTGCTGCGCCGGGCTCTTCTCCTTGAGGATCGCCTGCACTTCCTCGGCGATGGCGCCGGTTTGCGCCCGGTAGTCCTGCTTCGCCACGTCGAGCACCAGGATGTCGCGGCCCTTCTTCACGTACACGCCCGCCTTGGACTTGGCACCGAGCGCTCCCTTGGCGACCAGCGCCGCGAGCCAGTCGGGTGACTTGTAGTGCGCATGCCAGGGATCCTGCGGCAGCGTGTCGGCGAGAGTCTTGATCACGTGCGCCATGGTGTCCAGGCCGACCACGTCGGCGGTGCGATAGGTGGCGCTCTTGCCCCGGCCGATGGCAGGGCCGGTGAGCGCATCCACTTCGTCGAACCCGAGCTTGAATTCCGCGGTGTGGTGCATGGTCGCTAGCATCGAGAAGACGCCCACGCGGTTGGCGACGAAGTTGGGCGTGTCCTTGGCGCGCACCACGCCCTTGCCGAGCGTGGTGGTGAGGAAGGTTTCGAGGCGGTCGAGGATCGCCGGATCGGTCTCCCCGGTCGGCACCAACTCCACCAGGCGCATGTAGCGCGGCGGATTGAAGAAGTGGATGCCGCAGAAGCGGCGGCGGAGTGCGGCGGGCATGGTCTTCGACAGCTCGGTGATCGACAGCCCCGAAGTGTTGGAGGCGAAGATCGCATTGGGTCCGATGTGCGGGGCCACCTTCTCGAAAAGCGACTTCTTCCAGTCCATGCGCTCGCTGATGGCTTCGATCACCAGGTCGCACTCGGCGAGCAGGGCCAGGTGCTCGTCGTAGTTGGCGGCGATGATCTGGCGCTGCGCCGAAGCGGTGGCGAGCGGGCTGGGGCTCTGTTTCGCGAGGCCCTCGATGGCCTTGCGCGCATTGGCGCTCTTGTCCTTGCCTTCCGCCGGCAGCTCGAACAGGTAGGGCTGCACGTTGGCATTGGCGAGGTGCGCCGCGATCTGCGCGCCCATGACCCCCGCGCCCAGGACGGCGGCCTTGCGGATGAGGATGCGCTGCGGGTCGGAGCGCAGGACGCTCTGGCGGATGGCCGCGGCCTCGCGCCGGCCGATCTCGATGGTGCTCTCGGTCATGGTTCCTCCCCGGGGACGATTCAAACGAGCGTTTGAATTCTACCTGCGTTTAAACATGAGGACTATGCTCGCCTCTTTCCCGGCCTCGGAGGTGCCATGCGCCCAATCGATCGGCTTTCCCTGGGAATCTTCCTCGTCTCCTTCTCCACTGCCGCCTTCGCCGCGGACACCGTCCTCCCGGCGGAATGCGCCAATCTCCCCTTCGTCGAGCAGCAGGACCTGCGCCTTGCCGCGCGGGCGCAGGAAGGAGAAGCCTCTTTCATGAGCTACGTGCGGCTGAAGCGGCAGTCGACGCGGGTGGACATGAACGAGGCCGTGGAGCGGGCGCGCGTCGCTGCCGCGTCGCCGTGCGGCAAGGCCATGGGGTTCAGGCCCGTCGACGCCAAGCTGTTGCCCAACCTGTCCGCCGGGGAACCCAAGCCGGACGACCGGCCGGGGGACCGACCCGGAATACGCTAGGCGGTGGGCACCGCGCGCGGGTGGCGGTCCTCATCGACCGCCACATAGGTGAGCTGCGCCTCGGTCACCTTCACCACCTCGTTGCGCCCGACGCGGCCACGCTGGGCGTAGACCTCGACATCGACGGTGATCGAGGTGCGGCCGACCTTGGACACGCGCGCATAGAAGCTCACCAGGTCGCCCACGAACACGGGCTCGCGGAAGACGAACGAGTTGACCGCCACCGTGACGACCGGACCTCGCGCCCGGTCCCATGCCGGCACGCTTCCGGCAAGGTCCACCTGCGCCATGACCCAGCCGCCGAAGATGGTCCCGTGCGCGTTGGTATCCGCGGGCATGGGCACGATGCGCAGGACGGGCATCACGCCCTGGGGAAGAGTCGTCATCGTGGAAATACTACCGCTGTAATCGTTGACAGCGGCAGTTGTGCGGTATTTCGCAGTGCGCCCTCGGGGTCGCTTGCTACTGTGTCGCGACTCACACAGGGAGAAAAAAGAAATGAAGCGGACTCTGCAGTCGATCGTCGCCGTTTTCACCGCCTGCCTCGCGCTCAACGCATTCTCCGAGGAGCGCGCGACGCCCCCCGAAGCCCAGGCGCTGGTGAAGAAGGCCATCGCCTACTACAAGAAGAACGGCCGCGAAAAGGCCCTCGCCGACTTCAATCGCAAGGACGGCGGCTTCGTCGACCGCGATCTCTACGTCACCGTGTACGACTACCAGGGCGTGTCGCTCGCCCACATCAATCCCAAGTTCATCGGCAAGAACATGATCGACTTGCGCGACGAGAACGGGAAATACCACATCAAGGAGCGCATCGAGCTCGCGCAGCAGCAGGGCTCGGGCTGGCAGGACCTCGCCGGGCGCGTGAATCCGACCAGCAAGAAGCTCGAGGCGAAGCGCATGTACTTCGAGAAGCACGACAACCTGGTATTCGCCGCCGGCGCGTACAAGCCCTGATCGTGCGCGACGACCTCCCCACGGTAATGTCCGGCGATTCCAGCGGCGAAGGCTTGCGTGACCACGCGAGCCTGAAGACGGTGGCGGCGACCTTCGCCGTCATCGCGACGGTCGTGGCGGCCACGCTCGCATTCCCGGGGGCCGACGCTGGCAGCGCAACCGTCGCCTCCGTCGCGCCCGCGCCGCAGGCGGCCGCGGCGACCGCGGCCAAGCCCTAGGGCAGCACGACCACTTTTCCGCGGGCGCGCCGCTCGCGCACGTCGCGGATCGCCTCCGCGCCCTGCGCGAGCGGATAACGCGCCGAGACCAGCGGCTTCAACGTTCCGGCCGCGACCCACTCCACCAGCTGGGCCATGTTGCGGCGGTTCAGCTCGGCTTCGCGCCGCGTGAAGTCGCCCCAGAACACGCCCACGATCGAGGCGCCCTTCAGCAGCGGGAGGTTGAACGGCAGCTTGGGGATTTCGCCGCTCGCAAAGCCCACCACCAGCAGCCGGCCGCGCCACGCGAGGCTGCGGAACGCGGGCTCGGTGTGCTTGCCGCCCACCGGGTCGTAGACCACGTCGACGCCGCGGCCTTCGGTGAGCTGCTTCAGCCGCTCGCGTAAATCCTCGCGTGTGTAATCGATGGTCGCGTCGGCACCGCGGCTTCGGCACGCCTCGAGCTTCTCCTCGCTCGACGCCGCGGCGATGACGCGCGCGCCCAGGAGCTTGCCGAGCTCCACCGCCGCGAGGCCCACCCCGCCCGCGGCACCCAGCACCAGCAGCGTCTCGCCGCGCGCGAGCTGTCCGCGGTCCTTCAGCGCGTGGTACGAGGTGCCGTAGGTGAACATGAAAGCCGCGGCGGTCTCGAAGCCGATCTGCGCCGGAATCGGGACCACCCGCGCGGCCTCGGCAACCGCCTGCTGCGCAAACGCGCCGTGCATGACGATGGCGAGCACGCGGTCGCCGGCTTTCACATGCGTCACGCCGTCACCCGCCCCGCGCACTATGCCCGCCAGCTCGCAGCCCGGCGCGAACGGCATCGGCGGCTTGAACTGGTAGAG
>DATLEL010000258.1:0-7877 GCA_035525255.1 Usitatibacter sp. | reverse complement strand
GTTTCTGGATCTGCTGGTTGTCGTTCGCGAGCACTTCGAGCTGCCCGCGCAGGCGCGCAATCTCGCTGTTGATCTGCTCCAGCTGGCGAAGCAGCTCGACCACGCCGATATTGCGGATGCTTTCCTCGAGGCGCGCGATGCGCGCCTCGTTGTCCTTGCCCTGCTGCGCGAGCTCCTGGCGGATCAGCTCGATGCGCCGGCGGGCCTCGTCGTCGTCGAAGAGGCCTGCCGATGCAGGTGCGGCGGCGGCCGCCGCGCAGAACGCGAGCGCCGCCGCGGCGGCCCTACTCACCCGAGTACTTGATGTCCGCACGGCGGTTCTGGGCCCACGACTGCTCGTCGTGCCCCGTCGCGACCGGCTTCTCCTCGCCGTAGCTCGTGGTCTCGATGCGGCCGTCGGAGACGCCCAGCACCGTCATGACCTTCTTCACCGATTCCGCGCGCCGCTGGCCGAGCGCCAGGTTGTACTCGCGGCTGCCGCGCTCGTCGCAATTGCCTTCGATGCGCACGCGCGAATCGCGCTTGTCCGACATGTAGCGCGAATGAGCCTGCACCATGCCGCGGAACTCGTCCTTCACGGCGTTGGAGTCGTAATCGAAGAACACGCTGCGCTTGGACAGGATGTTGTTGGGATCGCGCAAGGGGTTGCCGGCGACGCTTTCCGGCTGCGTCGGGCGCGTGCTGCCGGTCGTCGAGCCGGTCGTGCCACCCGGCGTCGTGGCGGTGGAACGGTCGGCGACGGGGGCGTCCTTGCGGGTTTCGTTGCTGGCGCATCCCGCGGCGAGCGCGGCGAGCACCAGGTAGAGGGCGGCTTGCTTCATCGTGGTTCTCTCCTTCTTGGTTTTCGACAAGGGGTTTCCCATGCCGTCAGTTGGTGGGCATCGGGCCCCAGGCGGGGTCTTGCACGTCACCCGCGGCGGAAGTAAGCCGCTGGCGTACGCGGCCATCGCCCGAGACCGCGGCGAGCTGCCCGCGGCCCCCGGATTGGGCCTCGTAAAGGATCATCTTACCGTTGGGGGCGAAGGTGGGTGAATCGTCGAGCCCGCCTTCGGTCAGGGTCGTCACCTGCCCCGTGGCGAGCTCCAGGGTGGCGATACGAAAACGGCCGCCCTCCCGCTGCACGAACGCGATGGACTTGCCATCCGGGCTGAATCGCGGCCCCACGTTGTACGTTCCTTCGAACGTGAGGCGCTGCGCCGCTCCCCCGGAGGCCGGGATGCGGTAGACCTGCGGCGAGCCGCCGCGATCGGACGTGAACGCGATCCACTGACCGTCGGGCGAGAAAGCGGGCTGGGTGTCGATGCCGCTCGACTCGGTCAGCCTCTCCGCATCGCCGCCGGTCGCCGGGACACGGTAGACCTGCGTGAGGCCGTCCTTGCTCAGCGCCACCGCGAGGAATCGCCCGTCGGGCGACCATGCCGGGGCGCTGTTGTTGCCGCGGAAGTTCGCGACGACGCGCGTGGTCCCCTGGGCCAGGTTCTGCACCACGACGACGGGCTTCTTCTGGTCGAACGAGACGTAGGCGAGCCGGCTGCCGTCGGGCGACCACGCGGGCGACATGATCGGCTCCTGCGAGGCGAGAACCGACTGCGCATTGAAGCCGTCGGCATCGGCTACCTGCAGCTCATAGCGACCGCCGCGCTTCACCACGTAGGTGATCTTGGTGGAGAAGACTCCCTTGTCGCCCGTGAGCCGCTCGTAGATGAGGTCGGCGATGCGGTGCGCGGTTGCACGCAGCTGCGCCGGCGCCACCACGTACGAGTAGCTCGCGAGCTGCGATTGCTTCTGCACGTCGAAGAGGCGGAAACGCACCTCCACGCGGCCCTCCCCCTGCGGCTCGATCTTGCCGATCACCAGCGCCTCGGCCGCGCGCGTGGTCCAGTCGCCGAAGTTGACCTCGGAGGGCTCGGTCGGCAGCGGCGTGATGCCGCCGGTGTTGATCAGCTTGAAGAGGCCGGTGCGGGCCAGGTCCGCCCCCACGACTTCGCTCACGGATTGGGGCTGCCGCGTCTCGCCCGCCATGGGCATGACCGCGATCGGGATCTGCCGCCCGCCGCTGGTGGTGATGTCGATGGTGAGCTGCGCCTGGACGCACAACGCGGCCAGCAGCAAGCCGAAAGTCAGGAGGATTCGCTTCATGGGGAAAGGGAAGGAAGGAGGGGCGCGAAGCTAGCGTTCGTGCCGGATTTGGAGGTTAAGGTCGCGGAAGATGGGGAAAAGTTCCGACCGGGCATCGGGAACCGGCAGCGGCGAGGCGCTCCGGATGGCCCGCTCGATGGCGGTGTCGTACGCGGGGTTGCCGCTGGGCTTGGTGATGGCGATGTCGAGCACTTCCCCACCGGGAAGGATTCGGATGCGCACATGGACCTCGGGACTGCCGGTGACCGTGTCGGGCACGTTCGCCCTGCCCCTGATTTTAGCCTTTATCCCGTTGATGAACCCGTCGATCTCCTTTTGGCGCACGCTGACGGCCTCGGCGCGGGCTTTCTCTGCCGCTTGCTTGGCGATCTCCTCGTCGCGGCGGCGCTTCTCGTCCTCGCGCTTTTTCTTCTCCGTTTCCTCGCGCTCGGCCTTCTTGCGGTCGGCCTGCTCCTGCTCGCGCTTCTTCCTGTCGTCGGCCTTCTGCTTTTCCAGCCGCTCGCGCTTCTCGCGCTCGGCCTTGAGCGCGATGGCGGGGTCCGGCTTCACCGGCTCGGGCTTGACCGGTTGCTTCACCGGCTCGGGCGGCTTGGGCTGCGGCTTGGGGGGCTCGGGCTTCGGCGGTTCCGGCTCGGGCCTGGGCTCGCTCTTCGCGGGCGGCGGGGCCTTGGCCACCGGCGGCAATTTGTCCCACAGCTCGGCCTGCATCGGCGGCGTGGGCTTGTTCTGCCAGGCCACGCCGAACACGATCAGGCCGAAGAACGCGGCGTGCACCAGCACGGCCAGGATGACGGCGCGGATGCCGCCCGGCTGGCGGGGTTTGTCGAGGGCGGGCGAGTCCGGCGCGTCGCGCTTCACGACGCCGGGCGGGCCAGGAGCCCAACGCGCTTCACCTGGCCTTGCTGCAGCAGGTCGAGCACCTTGAGGACTTCCTCGTAGCGCACGCTGCGGTCGCCGGCGATCACCACTGCCTGGTCGGTGTGCTCGGCCTGCGCCTTCCTGATCACCTCCACCAGCTGCGCGCGGGTGACACGGAGCTCGTCGAGCGAGCGGCTGCGGTCGACCACCAGCAGGTCGCCGTTGGCGCGCACGCGCACCTCGAGGGGAGCGACCGCGGGATCGAGCTTCTGCGCCGACTGCGGCAGGTCGATCTGGCCGGGGTTGATGAGGGGCGCCGCCACCATGAAGATGATCAGGAGCACCAGCATCACGTCGATGTACGGCACGACGTTGATCTCGGCCATCGCGCGGCGCGGTCGCCTCATGGCGTCACTTCACGCGATGCGCGCCGGTCGCCGCCATGTCGCGGTCCGGCAGGTGCGCCTGGCGCTGCAGGATGTTCTGCAATTCCTCCATGAAGCTTTCGTAGCGGCTGGCGAGGCGGTCGATGTCATGGCTGAAGCGGTTGTACGCGATCACTGCCGGGATCGCGGCGAAAAGGCCCATGGCCGTCGCCACCAGCGCTTCCGCGATTCCCGGTGCAACCTGCGCGAGCGTCGCCTGGGCGACGTTCGACAGGCCCCGAAACGCGTTCATGATTCCCCACACCGTGCCGAAGAGGCCGATGTACGGGCTCACCGAGCCCACCGTCGCAAGGAACGAGAGGTGCGACTCGAGCGCGTCCATCTCGCGCTGGTAGGTCGCCTTCATCGCGCGCCGCGTGCCGTCGAGGAGCGCCGGCATGTCCGCGCCGGGCCGGCCCTTCAGCTTGAGGAACTCCTTGAAGCCCGCCTCGAAGATGCGCTCCATCCCGGAAGCCGAATAGCGTCCCGAGGCCGCGCGCTGGTAGAGGCCGACCAGGTCGGTGCCGCCCCAGAACTCGCGCTCGAACTCGTCGGCCTGGCGGCGCGCGCGGCGGATGGCGAACATCTTCATGAAGATGTAGGTCCACGACAGCATCGAGGCCAGCACCAGGACCGCCATGACGAACTTCACGACGATGCTCGCGTTGACGATCATCGAGAGGATGGTGAGGTCGTGGCTGACGATCATCGCGTTCGCTTCATAGGGCGGCTTCCATTTTCCGTCGCAACGCCTCGGGGATCTCGGCGGGCTTGAAATTCTCTCCGGTGACGCAGGCGACCGTCACTTTCGCCTTCACCAGCACCTCGTCGTCGCGGCGCACCTCCTGTGCGAACACGCAGCGCACCTTGCCGAGCGACTCGAGGCGCACGCTCACCGCCAGGTTGTCGTCCAGGCGCGCCGGCTTGGCGAAATCGATGGCCGCCGCCGTGACCACGAACGCCGTGCGATGGTTGCGCGACAAAGCCTGGTGGTCGAAACCGAGGTGCCGCAGCCACTCGGTGCGCGCGCGCTCCATGAACTTGAGGTACTCGCCGTGGTAGACCACGCCGCCCGCGTCGGTGTTCTCGAAGTACACGCGCACCGGGAACGAATAGACGAACAGCTCCGGTTGCAGCGTGGGCTTGACGGCGATGCGGCTCAATTGAACAAGTCCGCGCCGCCCTGCGCCGCCGTGGGCGTGAGGCCGAAGTGCCGGTAGGCGAGGGCCGTCGCGAGGCGACCGCGCTGCGTGCGCTGCAGGTAGCCCTGCTGGATGAGGAACGGCTCGAGCACATCCTCGATGGTGTCGCGCTCCTCGCCGATGGCCGCGGCGAGGTTTTCCACACCGACGGGTCCGCCGCCGAACTTGTGGATCACCGCCTCCAGCAGCTTGCGATCCATCACGTCGAGGCCGATGGCGTCGACGTCCAGCATGCGCAGCGCCATGTCGGCCACTTCGGAAGTGACGCGGCCCTGGGCCTTCACCTCGGCGAAGTCGCGCACGCGCCGCAGCAGCCGGTTGGCGATGCGCGGCGTGCCGCGCGAGCGCCGCGCGAGCTCGAGCGCGCCGCCGTCCTCGATATGCACCTTGAGGAGCCCCGCGGAGCGATGCACGATGCGCGTGAGCTCCTCGGGCGTGTAGAACTCGAGCCGCGCGACGATGCCGAAACGGTCGCGCAATGGATTGGTGAGCATGCCGGCGCGGGTCGTCGCGCCGACGAGCGTGAACGGCGGCAGGTCGAGCTTCACCGAGCGCGCCCCGGGTCCCTCGCCGATCATGATGTCGATCTGGTAGTCCTCGAGCGCGGGATAGAGGATCTCCTCCACCACCGGGCTCAGGCGGTGGATCTCGTCGATGAAGAGGACATCGTTGGGCTCGAGATTGGTGAGGATCGCGGCGAGATCGCCGGCTCGCTCCAGCACCGGCCCCGAGGTCTGCTTCAAATTCACGCCCATCTCGCGCGCGATGATGTGTGCGAGGGTCGTCTTGCCCAGGCCCGGCGGCCCGAAGAGCAGCACGTGGTCGAGGGCTTCCTTGCGGGTGCGCGCGGCGGAGATGAAGATCTCCAACTGCTCGCGGATCTTCGCCTGGCCCACGTACTCGTCGAGGTGCTTCGGCCGAAGCGCGCGCTCCTCGCCCTCTTCCTGGGGCGAGGCCTTGCCCCCCGAGATCAGGCGGTCGGCTTCGATCATCGCTGTTCCATCAATTCTTCGCCAACGTCTTCAGCGCCTGTCGAATGGCGTCGGGGAGCGCCAGCTCCGCGGGCAGCTGTTTCACCGCTGCTTGCGCCTCGCGCTCATTGTAGCCCAGGGCCAGCAGCGCATTGACCACGTCTCCCCCCGCCGCGCCGCCGTCGGCGCGCGCGACGCCGAGCGTCTTGGGAAGCTTGTCGCGCAGCTCGAGCACCAGGCGCTCCGCGGTCTTCTTCCCGATGCCGGGGACTTTCGTGAGCCGCGCCGCGTCCTCCGAGGACACCGCAGCCGCGAGGTCGTCCACCGAGAGGCCCGAAAGCACCGACAGCGCCACCTTGGGCCCCACGCCGCTGATCTTAAGCAGCTGACGGAACGCGCTGCGCTCGGCCACGGTAAGGAAGCCGAAGAGCAGGTGTGCATCCTCGCGCACCACCAGGTGCGTGAAGAGGACCACCTCTTCCCCCGCGCGCGGCAGCGGATAGAAAGTGCTCATGGGCACGTCGATCTCGTAGCCCACGCCATGGCACGAGACGATGACCTGCGGGAAGTTCTTCTCGACGAGGGTGCCGTGGATGCGTCCGATCACGTCAGGCGATCCTCCCCGCGCGCACGCCCTTGCCGCGGATGGGCATGGCGCCGAGCCCGCAGTGCGCATGGCAGATGGCGCACGCGAGCGCATCGGCGGCGTCGCTGCCCGGCAGCCCCGGCAGCTTGAGGAGGCGCATCACCATTTCCTGCACCTGCTCCTTGCGCGCATGGCCCTGCCCGACGACGGCCTGCTTCACCTGCAGCGCCGTGTATTCCGCAACCGGCAAGCGCGCCAGCACCGCCGCGCAGATCGCCGCGCCGCGCGCTTGCCCCAGCAGCAGCGTCGAATGGGGATTCACGTTGACGAAGACTTTCTCCACCGCCACCTCCACCGGGCCGAAGCCGCGAATCACCTCGTCCAGGCCTTCGAGGATCGTGGCGAGTCGCTGCGACAGGGGCTGGCGCTCGTCGGAGACGATGCGGCCGCTCGCCACGTAGGAGAGCTTCCCGCCGTCCTTCTCGACCACGCCGTAGCCGGTGATGCCGAGCCCGGGGTCGATGCCGAGGATGCGGATGCCGGTCATCCTCAAAAGACCTGCGCGTACATGCAGGAGTCGGCGAGCGCGCCATCCATGCCGCGCCGGCTCTGGCGCAGGATGCCCTCGAGGGTGAAGCCGCTCTTCTCCGCCACGCGGCGGCTGGCGGCATTGCGCGCATCGCTGGTGATCTCGAGCCGCCTTGCCGCGAGGCGGTCCCGCGCGAGCGCGACGAGGCAGAGCGTCGCCTCCGTGGCGAAGCCCTGTCCCGCGCACGAAGTGCGGATCCAGTACCCGATCTCCATTTTCGGCAGCGTCCAGTCGATGGTATGCAGCCCGCCCTTGCCCAGCAGCAGCCCGTCGGCCTTGCGAATGAAGGAGAAATCGAGGACCTCGCGCGACAGCCATTTCGCCTGCATCTCGGCGCAGTGCTGCTCGGTTTCCGCGGCAGACGGCAGCACGCGCGCCCACGGCATCCAGGGGGCCAGCTCGGCGTGCGACTCGGCCACTGCGGCGTTGATCGCGGTACCGCCGCCCCCGCGCGTGGCGCGCAGCCACAGCCGGGGCGTCTCCAGGGTGTCGGGAATGTCCAGCAGCAGGGCCTGGAGGATGACGCCCACTCAGCCCAGCGCTGCCGTGGTGTAGACGTCCTGCACGTCGTCGAGGCCCTCGAGCGCGTCGAGCATCTTCTGCATCCGCACCGCGTCGTCGCCCGCGAGCTCGGTCTCGTTGGCGGGCTTCATGGTGACTTCACCGAGCTCGGCCTTGAAGCCGGCCTTCTCGAGCGCGGCCTTCACGCGCGCGAAATCGTACGGGTCCGTCATCACCTCGAGCGAGCCGTCATCGTGCGCGACCACGTCGTCCGCCCCGGCTTCGAGGGCCGCTTCCATGAGGCGATCCTCATCGGTGCCCGGCGCATAGAGGAGCTGGCCACAATGCTTGAAGAGGAAGGCGACCGAGTTCTCGCTGCCCATGTTGCCGCCGTACTTGGTGAAGGCATGGCGCACCTCGGCCACGGTGCGGGTGCGGTTGTCGGTCAGCGTGTCGACGATCACAGCCGCTCCCGCCGGCCCGTAGCCCTCGTAGCGGATCTGCTCGTAGTTGGCGCCGTCCAGCCCGCCCGAGCCGCGCTTGATGGCGCGCTCGACGTTGTCCTTGGGCATGTTGTTCTCGTACGCCTTGTCGACCGCGAGGCGC
>DATLEL010000042.1:0-4460 GCA_035525255.1 Usitatibacter sp. | reverse complement strand
GAGAACCACGAGGAGATGCGCGCGCGCCTGAAGGCGATGGGCTACAACTTCCTCTCGGAGACCGACTCCGAGGTCATCGCGCACCTGGTCCACTCCCATACCGCCAACGGACTCGGGCTGCTGGAGGCCGTGCGCCGCAGCATCTCCGAGCTCCAGGGCGCCTATGCCATCGCGGTCATCGCCGAACGCGACCCGCAGCGCATGATCGTCGCGCGCATGGGCGCTCCGCTGCTGCTGGGCCTGGGCGAGAACGAGAACTTCGCCGCCTCGGACACTTCCGCGCTGCTGCAGGTCACCCAGAAAGTAATCTACCTCGAGGAGGGCGATTGCGCCGAGGTGAGCATGGACGCGATCAAGATCATCGAGAAAGCCCGCGGCACGCGCATCGAGCGCCCGATGCACCACACGCAGCTCTCGGCCGAGTCGGTCGAGCTGGGCCAGTACAGCCACTACATGCAGAAGGAGATCTTCGAGCAGCCCAAGGCGCTCAAGGACACGCTCGAGCTGGCCGTCAATGCCAAGTCGATCACGCCCCAGCTCTTCGGGACCGAAGCCGCCGAGATTTTCGCGGACACGCAGCAAGTGCTGATCCTCGCGTGCGGCACCAGCAGCCACGCCGGCATGGTGGCGCGGCACTGGATCGAGAGCATCGCCGGCATTCCCTGCAACGTCGAGATCGCGAGCGAGTACCGCTACCGCGATTCGGTGCCGAATCCGAAGACGCTGGTGGTCGCCATCTCGCAGTCGGGCGAGACCGCCGACACGCTCGCCGCGCTCGAGCATGCGCGCAGCTTGGGACAGGAGTATTCGCTCGGCATCTGCAACGTGGCCGAGTCGGCGCTGGTGCGTGCGACCAAGCTGCGCTTCCTCACGCGCGCCGGTCCCGAGATCGGGGTCGCGTCGACCAAGGCATTCACGACCCAGCTCGCATCGCTGCTGCTGCTGTCCCTCGCGCTCGCCAAGGTGCGCGGCAAGCTGTCGGCGAGCAAGGAAGCCGAATACCTGGAGGCGATGCGCTCGCTGCCGAACGTGATCCATCGCACGCTGCAGACCGAAGGCGCGGTGACCGACTGGTCGGCCCAATTCGCGATGCGCAAGCACGCCCTCTTCCTCGGCCGCGGCGTGCACTACCCCATCGCCATGGAAGGCGCGCTCAAGCTGAAGGAAATCTCGTACATCCATGCCGAGGCGTATCCGGCGGGCGAGCTCAAGCACGGGCCCCTCGCGCTGGTGGATACGCGCATGCCGGTGATCGCGATCGCGCCGCGCGGCGCGCTGCTGGAGAAGCTCAAGTCGAACCTGCAGGAAGTGCGCGCGCGCGGCGGCGAGCTCTTCGTGATGGCCGACGAGGACGCGCAGCTCGGCAGCAGCGTGGGCTTCCACGTGATCCAGATGCCGCCGCACCATCCGATCGTCTCGCCGATCGTGCACGCGATTCCGCTGCAGCTGCTCGCATACCACGCCGCCATCTGCCGCGGCACCGACGTGGACAAGCCGCGCAACCTGGCGAAGTCGGTGACGGTGGAATAAGGAGATTTGCTCCCTCCCCTCCGGGGGAGGGCCGCCTCCGCGCGGGGGTTTGGCGTTATCCTTGCGCCATGCCCTTTAAAAAGATCGTCTTCAACGCGGCCCTCGAGCCGCTTGCCGCTCCCCTTCCCAGCGCGATCGCCGCGACCATCGGCCGCAGCATCGCGCGCCATTCGTACCTCGAGTGGTTGCTGGGCCAGGTCCTCTACAGCCTGCTGGAAATCTCCATCAAGCAGGGACGCAAGGTGGTGCGGCGCCCGGAGCCGCGCCAGTACGTGGCCGCGGTGCAGGGCCTCTTCGCCTTCCACAAGCTGGAGACCGGTTTCGCGTTCGACGACTTCGCGCGCGCCCTCGACCGCGCCGATCGCGCGCGGGACGCGCTGGTGCATTCGGTCTTCATGCGCGATACCAATACCCGCGCGCTCAAGGTCCACCTGGTGCGCGGCTCATGGGCCCTCGCGGTGGACCCGGACGACGTCGACATCGACAAGCGCGACCAGTGGCCCGACGCGCCGGTCCTCGAGCGCGCGCTGCTCGCGCGCCTCCGCGACGACATCGAGGATGCCGTGAAGCGCGCCGAGAAATTGCAGGCACACACGGACAAGCTGCTGCGCCAGCTCCACGAGCAGCGTCGCGTCAACCCGCGCATGAATCGCCGGCGCGGCGAGCGCTAGCGCCACGCTGTGCTCCCTCTCCCTTGGGAGAGGGAGAAAAGCAAAAGGCCCGCGGAAGCGGGCCTTTCGTCTTGCGATTCGGTGCTGCTAGAACTGGCTCGAATTGCGGATGCGGCGGGTGATGACGAGACCGAGGAAACCCAGGGCGAAGACCCAGGCGAACGCGGGCTCGGGGCCCTTCAGCGAGGGCTTCCAGCTCGCGTCATCGGAGCGCGTCGCATCGCCAAGCATGCGCGCGGACGTGAACCCGACCGGGGTCGCGACGGCATTGCCGGCCTGGACCGCCACCCTGGAAATCTCCGACGGGGCGCTCGCGCTGAGCGCCATTGCATTCTGGGTTCCCTGCGGAATGGCAGACGGGGCGAACAGTGCCGCGGAAGCCGCCAGGAGCACGGTCGCGACAAACTTCATATCTCGAAACCTCCTTGGTGAAGCCGGGAGGGCCGAAGGGCTCTCCCGATGCTTGTAACTGTAGACAGCGCTTGTGAAGCTGTAGCTCTCAGGCCGCGATGGGGATGTAGTCCATCGGGGTATGGGCCGGGCGGAGCATCGTGGATGGAACGCGCTGCGGCTCGACCGGCAGGTCGCGGCGGAAGCAGTAGCCGACACCACGCACCGTTTCCAGCAGCCCCTTGTGCCCGGTGGGCTCCAGCGCCTGGCGGAGGCGGCGGATATGCACGTCGACCGTGCGCTCTTCGACGTAGACGTTGTTGCCCCAGATCTCGTCCAGCAGCTGGGCCCGGCTGTACACGCGGCCCGGGTGCGTCATGAAGAAGCGGAGCATGCGGAATTCGAGGGCGCCGAGCTCGATGTCCTGGCCGTCGCCGACGATGCGGCGCGAGGCCGGGTCGAGGCGCAGGCCGGCGATCTCCACCACCATGTCGGCGTGCTGGGGCGCGCAGCGGCGCATGACCGCCTTGATGCGGGCGAGCAGCTCACGCGGGGAGAACGGCTTGATGAGGTAATCGTCGACCCCGGCCTCGAGGCCGGTGATCTTGTCGGACTCGCAGTCGCGGCCGGTGAGCATGATGATCGGCACGCCCATGGTGCGGCTCTCGGAGCGCAGGCGGCGGGCGAAGGTGAGGCCCGGCGTGTCCGGCAGCATCCAGTCGAGCAGCACCATCTGGGGAAGGTTGGCGTTGAGCAGCGTTTCGGCCTGGCGGACGTTGCTGGCACGGAGAACGCGATATCCGGCGTTCTGAAGGTTCAGGGTGAGGACTTCCTGGAGTTCCGGGTCGTCTTCTACTACGAGGATCGTGTTGTCCATGGCGCGGGTCCGTTTGGGGGAGTTCGTGAGGACCACTTTATTTGCGCAGCCGTTGTCACGAAGTCAGGCATGCCATGAATGTTTTGTCAGCCGACACCGGGTCCTTGTAGGTGGTGTCCTATGCTGAAAACCGGCCCCGTCCACTATTTCCGGCTATTTCGACCCTTTCCGAGTAGTCCGACAAGGAAAACAACCCCTTAGATGAAGTCATTCGGCGGAGGACTAGTGCTTCACATGGGATTCATGGCCACTTCCTGCTGTCTTGCGCCGCTCGGCGATCTTGCTGGCTGGCAAGCCACGCGCTGTAGCGCGCCAGCGAAAACGCCGCCCGGAGGCGGCGTTTTTCAGGGGAAGGTCGATCAGAGCTTCTGCAGCCGGTCGTAGACGTCCTTGGACCACGTGGCATCGGGCCCGTTATGCAGCTTGGCCGTCGCGTCGCGGAAGGGCTTGCGGTCGACGCGCACTACCGACTTGCCGCGCTTCTCGAATTCCGCGCTCATCTTCTTCTCGATGTCCACGATCTCGGCGGTCGCGCGATCCGCGGCCTGGCGAAGCACTTCCTCGAAGATCTTCTTGTCGGCATCGGAGAGCTTGCTCCACGTGGGCCCGCCCACGATGGTGAGCAGCGCATCGGTGATGTGGCCGGTCAGCACGATGAACTTCTGCACCTCGTAGAACTTCTTCGCGTCGATCGTGGGCAGCGGGTTCTCCTGCGCGTCGACGGTGCCGTTCTGCAGCGCGAGGTATACCTCGGCGAACGCGATCGGCGTCGGATTCGCCCCCACGGCGCGCGGGAACATTGTGTACAGCGGCGCGTCCGGCACGCGGATCTTGAGCCCCTTCATGTCCTCGGGCTTGTTGATCGCCTTGTTCGAGGTCACGTGGCGCTCGCCGTAATAGGTGAGGGCCACCACCTTGTTGCCGCTGCTCTTCTGCTGGTAGCCGTCGGAGAGCTCCTTGAAGAGCGGGCTGCCGCGGAAGGCATTCCAGTG
>DATLEL010000020.1:0-2569 GCA_035525255.1 Usitatibacter sp. | reverse complement strand
CCTGATCGGCCCCTACTACTATTACTGCCTGGCGCTGCTGGTGCTGCTGGGGCTCCTCATGTGGCGCCTGGTCCACTCGCCCTTCGGCCTGCACCTGGCCGCCATCCGCGAGAACCCGCGCAAGGCGGAATACCTGGGTGTGCGCGTGCGGCTCTTCCGGCTGCTCGCGTTCCTCATCTCCGCGTTCTACTGCGCCATCGGCGGCGTGATCCTCGCGATCAACATCGGCCAGGCGGACCCCGAGCTGGCCTACTGGACCCACTCCGGCGAGCTGGTGTTCATGACGGTCCTAGGCGGCTTCGCGAATTTCTTCGGACCGCTGGTGGGCGCGTTCACCTTCATCTTCCTCAAGTCGGAGCTGATGGGCTTCACGCAGTACTGGCGATTTTTCCTCGGGCTCATCCTGGTGGTGATCGTGGTGCTGTTCCCGCGGGGGCTGATGGGCCTCGCACAGGACGCGTGGCGCAAGGTGCGGCGCGCATGACGACCCTGCTCGACATCGCGGGTGTGCGCAAGGCCTACGGCGATTTCGTCGCACTCGACGACGTGACGCTCTCGATCGCCGAGAACGAGCTCGTCTCCATCGTCGGGCCCAACGGCGCCGGCAAGACCACGCTCGTGAACGTGATCACCGGGCTCCTCAAGCCGAACGCCGGGGTGGTGCGATTCAAGGGCGAGGACATCGCCGGCATCGGCCCGGTGCGCCTCGCGCGGCGCGGCATGGCACGCGCCTTCCAGCTGGTGCACATCTTCCCGGCGATGACGGTCTTCGAGACCATCGCCGCGGCGGTGATTTCTCAAACCGGCAAGGGGCTTCGCATGCTCGCGTCGGTCAAGTCCGATGCGGCGCTGCGGCACCGCGTGGGCGAGGTGGCCGCGATCTTCGGCCTCGAGGGCAAGCTCGCGAGCGAGGCGCGGCTGCTGTCGCAAGGAGAGAAGAAGCTGCTCGATATCGCCAGCGCTTTCGCGCTCTCGCCCGAAGTGATCCTGCTGGACGAGCCCACCAGCGGCGTCTCCAGCGCGGACAAGCACGGCATCATGCGCAACGTGGTCGACGCGGCGCGGCGCGCGGGCGTGAAGGCGATCATCCTGGTCGAGCACGACATGGACCTCGTGGCCGAGTATTCGAGCCGCATCGTGGCGCTGCAGGCGGGCCGCGTGCTGGCCGACCGGCCGCCGGCGGAATTCTTCGCCGACCCCGACATCATCGCCGCGGTGGTCGGGAAGATGCCCGCCAAGCATGCGAGGCCCGCGTAGATGCTGAGCATCGCGAACCTCACCGTGGACATCCAGACGAGCCGCATCCTGCGCGGCATTTCGCTCACGGTCGCCGCGGGCGAGCTGGTGTGCCTCGTCGGCCGCAACGGCGCCGGCAAGACCACGACCTTCCGCACCATCATGGGCTACGTGAAGCCGGTGTCGGGCGAGGTGCGCTTCGACGGCGCGGCCATCGCGGGGATGGCGACCCACCGCATCGCACAGCTGGGCGTGGGCTACGCGCCGGAGGAGAGCCAGGTATTCGGCGATCTCACGGTGGCGGAGAACATCGAGCTGCCGACCTGGACGCGGCCCCAGGGGCGGGCGGCCGCCGAGCGCATCGCCCTCGCCTACGAGATCTTCCCCAAGTTACGCCAGTACGCCACTCGCGGCGGCAACCAGCTCTCCGGCGGCGAGCGCAAGATGGTCTCGATCGCCCGCGCGCTCGCCCTCGACGCGCGTCTCCTCCTGCTGGACGAGCCTTTCGAGGGGCTGTCGCCGGCGATCATCCCGAGCATCGCCGAAGGCATCGCTTCCATCCGCCGCCTCGGCCATGGCGTCCTGATGGCGGAATCGAACGAGCACCATATCCCCGCGTACGCCGATCGCGTGTACGTCATCGAGCGAGGAGAGATCCAATGCCCAAGATCCTGACCCAGGCCCAGGTCGACCAATTCTGGCGCGACGGCTGCATCTTCCCGATCCGCGTCATGCCGGAGGCGGATGCGCTCGCCATCCGCGCGCGGCTGGAGGCGTTCGAGAAGCAAGCCGGCGGGCCCCTGAAGGGCGACCTGCGGCACAAGTCGCACCTACTGTTCTCGTGGCTGGGCGACCTGGTGCGCAACGACCGCATCGTCGACGCGATCGAGGATCTCTACGGGCCGGACATCCTCTGCTGGACCACCAACTTCTTCATCAAGGAGGCCAACAACCCCGCCTTCGTCTCGTGGCACCAGGATTCCACTTATTGGGGGCTCGACAAGCCCGACGTCGTGACCGCGTGGGTGGCGCTCACGCCGAGCAACGAGGCGAACGGCGCCATGGGCTTCATCCCGGGCACGCACACCCAGGACCAGATCCCGCATCGCGACACGTTCGCGCAGAACAACCTGCTCACGCGCGGCCAGGAAGTCGCGGTGGAAGTGGACGAGCGCAAGGCGGTCACCATCGAGCTGCAGCCGGGCGAGATGTCGCTGCACCACGTGCGCCTGGTGCACGGCTCGCCGCCCAATCCCTCGAACGATCGCCGCATCGGCTTCGCCATTCGCTACATCCCCACGAGCGTGGCGCAGGTGGCGGGCGAGGACAGCGC
>DATLEL010000013.1:0-4092 GCA_035525255.1 Usitatibacter sp. | reverse complement strand
ATAGGGCTCGCGCGGATCCGGCACGCGGCCCATGAGGCGGTCGAGGGACAGCGAGATCTCCGGCCCGAAACGCCGCGCGATGCCCTCCGCGGGAAGCTCCAGCATGTCGCGCAGTCGCAGCACGCCGAGATCGGTGAGGTGTGCCAGCGTCTTCGCGGGCCAGTCGAGGAGGAAAAGCGGCAGCTCGGCCACGCGCTCGCGCAGCTCATCGAGGGTGAGGCAGCCGCGCACCGCCCTGCCCCGTGCCTCGGCGCGCGCGAACAATCGCGCCGCGAGCGGCGTGGGCGCCAGGCCGAGCGCAGCCCGGAAACCCAGCTCGCGGATGCCGCGCTGCACCGCGGCGGATAGCTGCGCATGGCCGTCGAAGAGGCGCTGCGTGGAGGCGATTTCCATCACGAGGCCCTGCGCCTCGAGGCAGACCATGGGCGTGAACTGTCCCGCCCAGGCGGCGATGCGCTGCAGGGTGTCGATCTCCGCGTGCGTATCCCGCGGCACCACGCGCAGCTCGCCGGCAATCGCCTTCGCAGCCGCCACCGCCTGCCCCTCGCGCACGCCGAGCGCGCAGGCGGCGGCATTGGCGCATGCCACCAGCGGCCGCTGGGCGGAGCCTTCCGCAATCACCAACGCATCCGCGCTCGGGCCCGCGCGCTCCACGATCTGCAATGGCAACGAAGGCAACTCGAGCGCGACCCACAGCATCGGGACTTACCGGCCGACCAGCTGGAAGGCTCTCGCGCGCGCGGGAACGGAAACGGTGGAGGGTTGGAGGCCGGCCGCCGGCGAAGGCGCGCGACGCGGCGAATAGCCGGCGCGGATGCGCAGCGGTGTGGCGAGCGGCGGGCCGCGCCGCTTGGGAATACGCACGCCCAGCATGCCCTCCTCGCGCTGCAGCACGACTCGCAAATGTGCAGGCGTCGAAAGCCGCTCCGCTGCGGTCGAGCGGAAGTGGATCGCGATGGCGCGACCCGCTTCGGCCGCCATCTGCAGCCTACGCAGTGACGCGTACTCGTTCGGCTTCTCGCGGCCGCGCTGGCGCAGCGAACCATCGAGCCAGAAAAGCACCGCGCCGCACGCGCCCGACTTGAGCGCCTGCTCGGCCGCCCACAGCGCATCCTCGCGATGCGAGGGCCGCACCACCAGGCAGCGCGCGAGCGGGATGCCGGCCTGCGCAAGCGCCGGCGCATACGGCAGGTGGGGCGCGTTGATCCACGCGATCAGGCGATCCTCACCCGCGGCGCGCGCGAGCACGCTCGCGAGAAATGTGATTTCGCCGATGCCGGCCGAATCGTGCAGCACTTCGGTGAGGCTTCCCGTGGGCCAGCCGCCGCCGGGTAACTGCGCATCCAGCGACGCGTGACCCGTCGCGATGGAGGGAAGCTGTGATTGCTCCAGCTCGCCGCCGCGCCAGACTCCCGGCAGCCGCACCAGCTCCGCGACGCTCGCTTTCACACGCGCGCCCGCAGGTTGCGGATCACTCCCACGGCGATGCCCTCGATGGCGAGGCTCTGCCGCGACAGGTCGAGGTGCAATGTCTGGAAGTCAGGGTTGGCGGGAATGAGCTCGGCCTTCTGCCCGCGGATGCGATAGCGCTTCACGGTCACTTCCTCGCCGATCCGCGCCACCACGATCTGGCCGCTGCGCGCCTCCGAGGTGCGGTGCACCACCAGCCAGTCGCCATCGAGGATGCCTTCGTCGCGCATGCTGAGGCCGCTCACCTGCAAGAGGTAATCGGCGCGCGGCTTGAACATGTCCGGGTCGACGGGGTAGCGGCCGAGCATGTTCTCGATCGCCATGATCGGGCTGCCCGCCGCCACCTTGCCTACCAGCGGCAGCCCGGCTCCACCGAGGACCTTGATCCCGCGCGCGGCATTGGGCACCAGCTCGATGGCCCCCTTTCGCGCGAGGGCGTCGAGGTGCTTGAAGACCCCATTGGTGGAGGCGATGCCGAGCATCTTCGCCAGCTCGGGACGGGATGGCGGACGCCCAGTCTCTGCCACGTACCCCCGTATGATCTCCAGTATCTCGGCCTGGCGGGGGGTGAGCGGCGTATCCATGGTGATAAAGCTATCACCTGTGGACCCCGCTTGCAACTACTGATCGGCTAGCGGTCGCGCTCGCTGGTGGCGCCGTTGTACGCCCCGGGCGACACCGGCGGCGGCGCCGCGGCGGCCTTGGCTCGGTCGCGCTCGGCCTCTTGCACCGATCGGTCCATCTGCTCCTCGACACCAGGCATCAAGTGCGACTCGTTGATGACGGCCGGCTGCACCGGTGCGGGCTGCTGGGCGGCGGGTGGCGCGGGTGGCGCGCGGTATTTGGTGAGCGACGGGTCGCCGTCCGGCGTCGGGCGGAAGAAACCCTCGGGCTGCGCGGCGGGCTGGGGGCGCGCGACGGGGTTCACTTGGGCGAGAGCGGCGCCGCATTGCAGCAGCGCGGTCACGGCGATGGCGATACGGAGGGCGGGTTTTCGCATGAGGGTCTCCTTCACGAAGGACTGCGGAATCACGCGCGGGTTTCCCAGTTCGTGCAGTCCTACGACAGATTGAGGAGACGCCGACGTAAAGCCGCCGCGTGCACAGCCACACTGGAGTATCACTACGAAGGAACTTCGATGCAGCTACGCGAATGGATGGGAGCCCTCAACCGTGCGGACAGCGAGGAGAGCCTGGCCCGCCTCGTGGGCGACTTCGTGAAGAAGGTGCGCAGCTCCAGCGACATCCCCGTGGATTGCCTGCCCGCGGAACCCGCGAGCGGCGACGATATCCGGATTCAGGCGGCGCACCTCACGCGGCTGCATTGCGGGCCGCGGATCGCGCACAAGGACCACGACCTGTACCAGCAGATGATGGTGCTCTTCAGCCTCGCGGTGGACCGCCTGTCGATGCTTGAAGGCCGCGGGCTCATTCCCCCGAGCCGGGCGGCGCTGCGCTCTTCAGCCGTCCACTGAGCTCCACTGCGCCTCGCGCCAGTTGAACTGGCGCGTCCCCGGCGCGTTGGGAGGTTTCCCCGAAAGCCGCAACGGCGTGGCGCGATATAGCTCCACGAGAGGTGCCAGCGCGCGCGCCGCGAGCGGCGAAAAATAGAAGGTAGCGGCACTCCTCAGCACCGTGATGGCGTTCACGCCGTCACGCTCGTGGCGGTGTCCCCGCGCGTATTGCTCGATGCGCCGCGCGGCCACGTTCGCTTCTCTTTCGCTATCGGCGGTGAAGGTGAACCAGATGCCGTCTTCCACGGCGCCGGGCCCGCTCAGGAAAAGAGGGGAAGGTGCCCCGCGCCCGGCTCGCCCTCGTCGTGCGACGGGAGATAGGTGGGATCATTCACGTCGTACACCGCGGCATGGCGCGCGACGATCTCGTCCACCAGGGGCTGGCAGGTGGGGCAGCACGACGCGAGCTCGCGCACCCCCCAGTTGCAGGCGTGGTGCAGGTTCGGCTCGCACGTGAATATCATCGGCATGACGCACGAGCAATTGCGGGAGCGGAACGCGCGGAATTCCCCGCTCATGAGACGGTAGAGGTGCCCGGGGGTGAGGGCCTCGCGTGTGTGGATGGGGTTGGACGGCATGACCATGGTCCTGAAGAGTCCCGCGAGCAGCTGGTTGAGCATCGCAACCTCGTGTCTGGCCTGATCGCAATGTGCGCCGCGGCCGGAACAGCGGCTGTGCGCTGGCTCACAAACCGGCGGTGCGGCCCATTACAGGGGAAACGAAATTTCCGTAGGCAAGTACGGCGCGTAGTCCGCCGCCTACGCACGGTTCGGGAACGGGCCGACATCCCGTGTAGGCACGGGAGAGGAAGCTGTATCCCGACATTCCCGCGAAACGAGCCCTCCGTGGCGCGCAGTTCCATCTCCCCTGGCCGCCTCTACTCCCTGCTGAACGACGAGCTGAGGGGCACGCAGCGTGCCAATGGCTGCAGCAACTGCCGCATGCCGTTGCCGTACGTGATCGAGCGTCCGGACGAGGTCTCCGCGAACTGGCGCGTGGGGACGCCCCACCCTTGCACCTATGGCTGCGATGTCGCCATCGGCGAGATTGCGGCGCGGCTGTGGCCGCGGTACGACCTGCATGATCCGGTAGCCAGGCCCGTGGCCCAG
>DATLEL010000011.1:0-3389 GCA_035525255.1 Usitatibacter sp. | reverse complement strand
AGGTCCTCGAGGGGCGGCGTGAGCTCGGGGATCTCCGGGCGCTCCCCTCCTCCCACCACGTGTCGCACGGCGGCGCGCACCGCGTCCACCTCGCCCACCAGCATGCGCGCGGCGAGGCTTCCCAACGCGAAGAGGCTCACCACGCTGCCGAAAAGCGCCAGCGACAGGGTCCATGCCTGGGACTGCGCCGTTCCCAATCCGAAGAAGCGCGAAGCGATCAGGTAGACCGCGCAGAACACCGCAATCGGGATGGCGCCGAGCCCTACCAGGCGCGCGGCAAGCAGCTTGCGGGGTTCGGCGCGCGGTTCCGCGGCCACGGCGCTCAGGCTGCCGCGGCGTGCAGCCACAGGCAGCGGCCCTTGCTCTCGCGCTCGATGCGCTCGCACATCGCGGCGTGCGCGGCGAGCTCCTCGGCGCTCGGGGACACCACGTGCAGCAGTGCCTGGCCCGGCGCGTCGTAGGCCGGCAGCAGCGTGGGAGGCGCGCCCGCCATGGCGATGTCGAGCGCTTCCTGCCCGCGCGTCATGGCGACCCACACGTCGCACAACAGCTGGGCATCCAGGAGCGCGCCGTGCAGCGTGCGGCGGGAATGGTCGACGCAGTAGCGCGCGCAGAGCGCGTCGAGGGAATTCTTCTGTCCGGGGTGCAGGTCGCGCGCCATCACCAGGGTGCAGATCACCTTGCAGAGATCGCCCAGCTTCGGGCGCCCGATGCGCGCGAGCTCGGCGTCGAGGAACGCGACGTCGAAAGGCGCGTTATGGATCAGCAGCTCGCTGCCCTCGAGGAACTCCAGCAGCTCGTCGGCGATGTCGACGAAGCGCGGCTTGTCCGCGAGGTCCTCGGCGGTCATGCCGTGCACCTGGGTGGCCCCGATGTCGACCGCGCGCTCCGGGTTGAGGAAGCGGTGGAAATGGCGGCCGGTGGGACGCCGCCCGGCAAGCTCCAGGCAAGCGACCTCGATGATGCGATGCCCTTCCTCGGGCACGAGGCCGGTGGTTTCGGTGTCGAGGACGATGCGTCTCATGGTTCTGTTTTTTTCCGGGCCGCGCTCAGGTGGCGAGCGAGGCCACTCCCTTGTTCGC
The DNA here is from genome assembly GCA_035525255.1 of Usitatibacter sp. GTDB lineage: Bacteria > Pseudomonadota > Gammaproteobacteria > Burkholderiales > Usitatibacteraceae > Usitatibacter. Next base: position 2,307 of record DATLEL010000011.1, on the reverse strand, counting down.
CAGCTTATCAGCCCGCTCGTTGCCGTCGTGGCCCGAATGGCCCTTGACCCAGACCCACTTGATGCGGTGGCCGGCGACCAGCTCGTCCAGGCGCTTCCACAGGTCCACGTTCTTCACCGGCTCCTTGGCGGCCGTCTTCCAGCCCTTGGCCTTCCACGAGTGGATCCACTCGGTGATGCCCTTCATCACGTAGGTGGAGTCCGTGTGGATCACGACGTCGCAGGGCCGCGTCAGCGCGCCGAGCGCCTCGATGACGGCCATCAGCTCCATGCGGTTATTGGTCGTTACCGGATCGCCGCCGAAGAGCTCGCGCTCCTTGCCGTCGAACTCGAGCACCGCGCCCCAGCCGCCCGGCCCCGGGTTGCCCTTGCAGGCACCGTCCGTGTAGATGTTGATGGTCTTTACTTGACGACCCTCAGGTGCCCGGCCGGCTTGGCGGCATCGTGGCGCTCGCGCTTGGCGACCGCGGCGAGCGATTTCTCGCGCGCGTCCTTCTCCTGCCACGCGGGGGTGAGGAGGCGCATGCCGCGCACGCGCTTGATGGCCTGCAGCATGTACACCGCGCCGCCCACCGCCCACCAGCGGTCGCCCGCCGGCTCCATGAAGCCGAAGCGCTGGCGCCATTTCTGGCCGTCGAAGGGCGGGGCGTAGGCGATGAGCCGCCCGGCGGAGACTTCGAATCCCAGCAGTGCCAGCCAGTCCTTCACCCGCAGCAGCGACACGAAATGCCCGCTCCAGGGGATCTCGTGGCGCGAGAAGCCGAGGGCGCTCCTGAGGCCCCACAGGCTCCACGGGTTGAAGCCCAGGATGATGATCCGCCCCTCCGGCATCATCACGCGGTCGACTTCGCGCAGGATCGCGTGCGGCTCCTCGGAGAACTCGAGCACGTGGGGCAGCAGCACCAGGTCGATCGACTGCGTGGCGAAGGGTAGCTCGTGGGCCTTGGCATACACGTCCGGCTCGGCGAGGTTCGCCACGCGCAGCCGGTGCGCGATGCGGTTCTCGCGCAGCAAGTCCACGCCGGGCACCCCCATCTGCAGCGCATGGAAGCCGAAAATGTCCGGCGTCACGTCGTCCAGGTAGGCGCGCTCCTTCTCGAGCAGGTACTGCCCGAGCGGGGTCTCGAACCACTCCTGGAGGGTGCGCGTCGCCATGGCCGAATTCTAATAGACTCGGCGGCATGATGGACATCCATGGAGTCAGCGCTTTCACCGACAATTACGTCTGGGTGATGGCACAAGCGGGCCGGGCCGTGGTAGTCGATCCGGGCGACGCGGCACCGGTGCAGGCGTACCTGGAGGCCCAGGGACTCGAGCTCACCGCGATCCTCGCCACCCACCACCATGCGGACCACGTGGGCGGGCTGCCTGCGCTGGTGGCGCGCTGGGGCTGCCCCACGTTCGGTCCCGCGGGCGAGCGCATCGCCGGCCTCACGCGCACGCTGCACGAGGGCGACCGTTTCGACGTGCCGGGAATCGGCATCACGCTCGAGGTGCTCGACATTCCCGGCCACACCGCGGGACATATCGCATTCGTGAAGCGGGGCGAGGATCCCCTGCTCTTCTGCGGCGACACGCTGTTCGCCTGCGGCTGCGGGCGCCTCTTCGAAGGCACGCCCCCGATGATGGTGGCGTCGCTCTCCAAGCTCGCCGCCCTCCCCGGCGCGACGCGCGTCTTCTGCGGGCACGAGTACACCCTCGCCAACATCCGTTTCGCCGAAGCGGTCGAGCCGGGCAATCGCGAGCTCGCGGAACGCCGCGTGCGCGAAGCCGCCAAGCGGTCACGTGGCGAGCCCACCCTGCCCTCGACCATTGCACTGGAGCTCGAGACCAACCCGTTCCTGCGCTGGACCGCACCCGAGGTGGTCGCCGCGGCCGAGCGCCGCGCGGGGCGCAGGCTCGCGGGACCGGTGGACGTATTCGCGGAGATCCGGGAATGGAAGAACAACTTCTGAGCACGCATTCGATTCGCTCGGCGCGGCCGGCGGATGCGGGCGAGATCCTGCGCCTCATCCGCGAGCTGTCGGTGTACGAGAAGCTGGAGCACCTCGTGGTCGGGACCGAGGCGATGCTGCGCGAGTCGCTCTTCGGCCCGCGGCCCGCGGCGGAGGCCCTGGTGGCCGAGTCCGGCGGGCGCATGGTGGGCTTCGCGCTCTTCTACACCACCTTCTCGACTTTCCTCTGCCGCCCCGGCATCCACCTCGAGGACCTGTTCGTCGAGCCGGCCCATCGCGGCCGCGGCATCGGCAAGGCGCTGCTCGCGCGCCTGGCGCAGCTCGCCGCGGAGCGCAATTGCGGCCGCCTCGAA
>DATLEL010000488.1:0-2209 GCA_035525255.1 Usitatibacter sp. | reverse complement strand
ATCGCGGTAGTAGCCCTTCATCACGTTCGGCCCGCGCGCCCACAGCTCCCCGACATCGCCATCAGGAAGGTCGCGTCCCGCGCCGTCCACGATCCGCAGCTCCACGCCCGGAAGCGCGGGACCTACGGAGCAATCGTCTCGCGGGGCTTCGTGGCGTGTCTGGGTCAACGTGGGCGAGGCTTCGGTGAGCCCATAGCCGTTATGCAGCGTGAGCCCGAAGAAGGCCTCGACGTCACGCTTCAGCTCGAGCGCGAGGGGCGAGCCGCCGGCATAAAGGAAGCGCAGCGCGGGAGCCGCGAACGCGGCCTCGCCGGCCGCGCGCAAGTGCTGCAGCAGCTTGGCGTACATCGCCGGCACGCCTTGGCAGACCGTGAGGCGTTGCTCGCGGATGAAGGCCACCGCCGCCGCGGGCGCGAAGCGCGCCTGGAAGTGCAGGCTCGCGCCTCCCAGCAGCGATCCGAGGCAGACCGAGGCGAGGCCATATACGTGCGTGAGCGGCAGGAGCGCAAGCACGCGGTCGCGTGGCGTGATGGCGCGCAGGTCGCGTGCCGCGCGCGCGATGAAAAGCAGGCTCGCGTGCGTGAGCATCACCGCCTTGGGGTGCCCGGTGGTTCCGGTGGTGTAGAGCAACGCGGCTACGTCGCGAGCCGGATCGCCGTCCATGGGTTCCGGCTCCGCTGCCTGCTCCAGTGCCGATATCGCCATCTCGCCCCAGCGCCCGCCGTCGAGCGGGACGGCAGCCGCATCCGCGGCGGCGTGGGCGCGGGCATCCGGGGAAATGCCGGCGAGGTAGATCACCCGCCGCGCGCGGCAATGCTCGCGGATCGTGCGAACCTCGCGCGCGGACAGGCGCGCGTTCACGTTGACGATCCAGGCCCGCAGCGTAGTGACCGCGAAGACCAGCATCGCCATCGCGGGCGCATTCTCGCCCACGACCATGACGCGATCGCCGGCGCGCACCCCCAGCTCCCGCAGCCGCGCGGCCCAGGCGCGGCGCCCTTCGTCGAGCTCCTGCCAGGAATGGCTGCCGGATTCATCCATCAGCGCGAGGCGCCCCGGCTCGGCCGCCGCCCACGACGCCGGAATGTCGCCCACCCAGGCGGGATCCACCCTAGGACTCGCGGGCGAGGCGCTCGGCAAGGCCCACGTAACCCGAAGGGGTGAGCGCCAGCAGGCGCGCGCGCACGGGTTCCGGCAGGGGCAGGGTCTTCAGGAAAGCGTGCAGGTCGTCGCGCGTGATTCCGCCCTTGCCGCGGGTGAGCTCCTTCAGCTTCTCGTAGCTTCCCGGCACGTGGTGCGCGCGCATCACGGTCTGCACCGCCTCGGCGAGGACGTCCCAGCTGTCCTCGAGATCCGACGCGATGCGCGCGGCGTTCACCTCGAGCTTGTCGAGCCCGCGCAGGCACGAGTCGTAGGCGACGAGGCAGTAGCCGAAGGCCACGCCCACGTTGCGGAGCACGGTGGAATCCGTGAGGTCGCGCTGCCAGCGCGACACCGGCAGCTTTTCCGAGAGGTGCCGCAACAGCGCATTGGCGAGCCCCAGGTTGCCCTCGGAATTCTCGAAGTCGATGGGGTTCACCTTGTGGGGCATGGTGGACGAGCCAATCTCGCCCGCCTTCACCTTCTGCCGGAAATAGCCGAGCGAAATGTAGCCCCAGATATCGCGATCGAGGTCGAGGAGGATGGTGTTCAGGCGCGCCGTCGCATCGAACGCTTCCGCCAGCGCATCGTGGGGCTCGATCTGGATGGTGAGCGGGTTGTAGGTCACGCCGAGGGAGCGCACCACGCGTTCCGCGAGTCGCGGCCAGTCCACCTGGGGGGCGGCCGCCACGTGCGCGTTGAAGTTTCCGGTGGCGCCGTTCATCTTGCCGAGCATCTCGACCGCGGCGAGCTTGCCGCGCGCGCGCTTCAAGCGGTGCCCGACGTTGGCCATCTCCTTGCCGAGGGTCGTGGGAGTTGCGGGCTGCCCGTGGGTGCGCGACAGCATGGCGACGCCGGCATGCTGCTTCGCCAGCGCATCGAGCCGCGCGACGATGGCGTCGACGGCCGGAAGCAGCACGCGGTCGCGGCCGCCCTGCAGCATGCGCGCGTGGGCGAGGTTGTTGATGTCTTCCGAGGTGCAGGCGAAGTGGATCAGCTCCGCGGCCGCGCTCACTTCGGCATTGCCCGCGAAACGCTCGCGCAGCCAGTATTCGACCGCCTTCACGTC
>DATLEL010000253.1:0-3481 GCA_035525255.1 Usitatibacter sp. | reverse complement strand
GTGGGGGCAGTCTAGCACCCGCCGCCGCGCACGTTAAGATACGGCCGATGAAAACCGCCGGCGAGGTGAACGCAGCGTCGCGGGCATTCGCCATGGTGGCCGTGGCGATCGCGGGCCTGGCCTTCTGGCTGACACCCCTTGCGGACCGCCTCGAAGGCGCCTTGCTCGACCTCCAGTGGACGTGCCTGCGCGGCCTTGCGCCGCGCCCGGCGCCCGACGACATCGTCATAGTGGGCGTCGACGAGGCGACGATTGCCCGCATCCGCGAGCCGATGGGGCTGTGGCACGAGACCCTGGGCAAGGCGTTGGTCCGCATCGCCTCCGCGAAGCCCCGCGCCATCGCCCTCGACCTGGCGCTGCCGGAGCGCTCGCAGGACGCGGTGCGTGCCGGCCTGGATCGCGCGCTCCTGGTGGGCCTCGCGGCCGCGCGCGACAACGGCCCCCTGGTCGCGGCACTCTCCATCGACGCGCGCACGCGCGGCGCGCGCCCGATCTATCCGCCATTCCTCGCGGTGCTGGGCGCCGACGGCTTGGGACTAGGGCTGCTGGCCCGCGATGCCGACGGGATCAGCCGGCGTTTCTCCGTCCTCGTCCCCACCGAGGATGGCGGCTTTCCCACGCTTGCCGGGCGGCTTTGCCGGGCGCTCATGCGCGAGTGCGTCGACGGATACATTCATTACGCCGCCGGCGCGCCCTTCGAGATGGTGCCGCTGCATCGCATCCTCGAATCCACGGACGTCGCCTGGCTTCGCAAGACCCTGGGTGGGCGTGTGGTCATGATCGGCGACACCCTGGCGTTGAGCGGACGCGTGGACGTCCCGGTCAATTACGCAGGCTGGGAGCGCGCGCGCGGCGACTCACCCGCCATCGTCGTGCATGCACAGGCACTGCGCACCGCATTGCTCGGCATTGCGCCGCAGGAGACCTCACGCGCGATGATGCTGCTGCTGGTTTCCCTCGCGGCGTTGGTGTTCCTGGTGCGCGATTGGCGTTGGTGCCTGGTGGCCGCAGGCCTGGGCGCGGCGATTCTCTTCGCGGGTGCTTTGCTCGCGCTGCGGGCGGGCTGGGTCTTGCCGATGGCGGCGCCGCTTGCAACAGCTGTGCTTGCCTGCACGGCGCGCGCGCTCATGGCGCTCACGCGCAACTTCGCGATTCGCCGCCGCTGAAAGCTGAGGCGTATCGCGCGCCGGACCGAACGCCACTTTCGTCCGATTTTCAGCATTGCAGGTGCGACTTTGTTGGGCGCGGCGGCCGCGGGGCCGGTGCACGATGTCTCCTGGTCGTGGGTTCCCTCCTCTCCCGCGGCCTGCTGGGCGGTGAGGCCAAGAGCATCGCCTGCTTTCACTCTCCCCGGTCGCAAGCCGGGGAGAGCTTGTTTTTCCTGCGCGCCGCCGCGCGTGAGAAAATAAGGGCCCTTCCAGCCCTCTCCGGGCGCGAGACCCTCCCATGTGCGGAATCGTCGGTGCCATCGCCAGCCGTGACGTCGTGTCCATCCTGACGGAGGGACTGAAGCGGCTGGAATATCGCGGCTACGATTCCGCCGGCATCGCGGTGCTCAACGGCGGCATCAAGCGGGTGCGCCGCGTGGGCCGCGTGGCCGAGATGGAATCGGCGGCCAGGACCGAGGGGCTGAAGGGCATCGTGGGCATCGCGCACACTCGCTGGGCCACTCATGGCGGGGTGACCGAGCCCAACGCGCACCCCCACGTTTCCAGCGATGCCATCGCCGTGGTGCACAACGGCATCATCGAGAACCACGAGGAGCAGCGCGAGCGCCTGAAGGCGAAGGGCTACGTGTTCGAGTCGCAGACCGACACCGAGGTCGTGGCGCACCTCATCCATTCGTACTTCGTCGCGAGCGGCGATCTCTTCGAGGCGACGCAGAAGGCGGCCGCGGACCTGCACGGCGCTTATGCGATCGGCGTGGTGGCGCTTGCCGATCCCGACACCATGACCGGCGCGCGCATGGGATGCCCGCTGGTAGTGGGGCTGGGCGAGGGTGAGAATTTCCTCGCCTCGGACGTCTCGGCGCTGATCTCCGAGACGCGGCGCGTCATTTACCTCGACGACGGCGACGTCGTGGCGCTGCAGCGCGGGGGCGTCAAGGTGGTGGACCGCGAGGGGCGCAAGGTGGAGCGCGCGGTCCGCATCTCGGAGCTCTCCGCGGATGCCGTGGACCTCGGGCCGTACCGCCATTACATGCAGAAGGAGATCCACGAGCAGCCGCGCGCGGTGTCCGACACGCTCGAGGGCGTGATCGACGGCGGCGTGAACGTGGACGGCCTCTTCGGCGACGGTGCCGCGAGCGTATTCCGCGACATCGACTCGGTACTGATCCTTGCGTCGGGCACCAGCTATTACGCCGGCCTGGTTGCGCGCCACTGGATCGAGGGCGTCGCGCGCATCCCGTGCTCGGTCGAGCTCGGCCACGAATACCGCTATCGCGATTCGATCCCCAATCCGCGGCAACTGGTGGTGACGATCTCGCAATCGGGCGAGACGCTCGACACCATGGAGGCCCTCAAGCGCGCGAAGCAGCTGGCCCAGCCCCACACGCTGTCCATCTGCAACGTGCGCGAGAGCGCCATCCCGCGGGCGTCGCGTTTCGTCTACTTCACGCGCGCGGGGCAGGAGATCGGCGTCGCCTCCACCAAGGCGTTCACGACCCAGCTGGTAGCGCTCTTCACGCTCACGCTCGCCCTCGCGAAATCCAAGTCGCGCCTCGACGCGCGCGGCGAAGCCGACGCGATCGAGCAGCTTCGCTTCGTCCCGGGCAGCATTCAGCACGCGCTCAACCTCGAGCCGCAGGTGCAGGCTTGGGCGCAGCGCTTTGCGGCGCGCGATCACGCGCTCTTCCTCGGCCGCGGTATCCATTACCCGGTGGCGCTGGAGGGCGCGCTCAAGCTGAAGGAGATCTCGTACATCCACGCCGAGGCGTATCCGGCAGGAGAGCTCAAGCACGGCCCGCTGGCGCTGGTGGACGCGGCGATGCCGGTGGTGGTGATCGCGCCCAACGATTCGCTGCTGGAGAAAGTGAAGTCGAACATGCAGGAGGTGAGTGCCCGCGGCGGCGAGCTGTTCGTGTTCGCCGACCTCGACAGCCATTTCATGGAAAGCGCCGGCGTGAACGTGATTCGCACGCCGCGGCATTCAGGCCTGCTTTCTCCCGTCGTGCACGCGATCCCGGTGCAGATGCTGGCCTACCACGCGGCCCTGGTCCGCGGCACCGACGTCGACAAGCCACGCAACCTCGCCAAGGCGGTCACCGTCGAGTGAAGCTGTAAGTCCTACTGGCTTGTAGGAATCCTCCTAGGGGGGCACGAGGCCGATAACGAGCGGACCCCGGAGTCCGTCCTACCCGGGAATCGGCGGCCGTCCAACAGACCCGAAGTCGGTTTGGGGCGACATTGGTGGCCTCACCGATTTTTTCTGGCACAAGGAGACAACATGAGCATCATCTGGGCAATCGTGATTGGTTTCG
>DATLEL010000486.1:0-3694 GCA_035525255.1 Usitatibacter sp. | reverse complement strand
GGTGCGCAGAGCCTGGATCAGCTCCCCGTACAGCTTCCCTTCTGCCGGCGTCTTCGGATGCTCCCAGTCCAGGTCGATGCCGTCGAAGCCGTGCTTGTCACAGAACGCAAGCGACTCGCGCACGAAGCGAGCCGTCTTGGCAGGGTCGCTCGCCGTCGGCACAAAGCCTTCGCCCCGCTCCCACCCTCCAGCGCAGATGAGCAAGCGGAAGCCGTACTTCTTCTTCGCTTCGGCAAGCCTTGGCAGGTTAGCCATGTTGATGTCCTTCAGGTTCAGCCCGCCTTCGACAGTGGGCTGGATGGAGAAGTACAGCACGTCCGTCAGCGGTGCCAGTCGCGAGAAGTCGTACTTCGCCGTCCGCCACGCGGGAAGATATCCGGCGAGCACCGGTTGGGGTGCGAGAAGACTCATTGCGATCAGCGCTGACAGCATGCGGGATTATAGATCGGCGGGCAGACGGTGCCGGCGCACGTTGTCGTAGCAGTGCAGAGCAGTAAATCGTTCGATGCTCGCAGGGATGCCGACGGCGGTGAAGCCCGGATGCCCGGATGCGGGAAAGGGCCCGCCGTGCACCATCGCGTGGGCGACCTCGACTCCCGTGGGAAATCCGTTCACGAGCACGCGGCCCGCCTTGCGCTCGAGCACCGGCAGCAGTGCGCGGGCGTATTCGAGGTCCTCCGCGTCCATCTGCAGCGTCATGGTGAGCTGGCCCTCCAGGTCCTCGAGGATTTCGCGCATCGCATCGACGTCGGGACAGCGCACCAGCACCGAGGAAGAACCGAACACCTCGTTGCGGAGCGCGTGATCCGCCATGAAGCTCTGCGCATCGGTGGTGAAGAACGCAGCCTGGCCGGCGTGCGGCGCGCTCGCCGCCTGCCCCCGTGCGACGGTCTTTACCTTCGAGTGCGCGGCGAGCTTTTCCACGCCGCCGCGATACGCCTGCGAGATGCCGGGCGTGAGCATGGTCTGCGCCGCGGCCGACGGCAGGTTTTCGGCGACCTTGCCGACGAAGAGGTCGAGGTCCTTGCCTTCCGCGCCCAGCAGCAACCCCGGGTTGGTGCAGAACTGGCCCGCGCCCATGGTGAGCGAGCCGATGAATGCCTTGGCGATCGCTTCACCGCGCGACGCAAGCGCATGGGGCAGCACCAGCACCGGGTTGATGCTGCTCATCTCGGCGTACACCGGGATCGGCTCGGGCCGCCCGGCGGCGATGCGCATCAATGCGAGGCCCCCGCCGCGCGAGCCGGTGAACCCCACCGCCTTGATGCGCGGGTCGGCGACCAAGGCGCCACCGAGCCAGTTGCCCGCGCCGTAGAGGAGCGAGAACACGCCCTCGGGCAATCCACATTCCTTCACTGCCGCCTGGATCGCGCGGCCGACCATCTCGGAGGTGCCGGGATGCGCCGGATGCGCCTTCACGACGACGGGGCAGCCCGCGGCGAGCGCGGAGGCGGTGTCGCCACCGGCGACCGAGAACGCGAGCGGGAAATTACTTGCGCCGAAGACCGCGACGGGGCCCACGGCGATGTTGCGCAAGCGAAGGTCCGAGCGCGCGAGCGGCTTGCGCTCCGGCATGGCGGGATCGATGCGCGCCTCGAGCCAGCTGCCTTCGCGCAGCACGGCGGCGAAGAGCTTGAGCTGGCCCATGGTGCGGCCGCGCTCGCCTTCCAGGCGCGGGCGCGGCAGGCCGCTTTCCTGCATGGCGCGCACCACCAGCGCATCGCCGAGACCGAGGATGTTGTCCGCGATCTTCTCGAGGAAGCGCGCGCGCTGCTCGGGCATGGTCTCGCGATAAGTGTCGAACGCCGCCTCGGCGAGCGCGCACGCGCGCTCGAGCTCCGCGGGCCCGGCCCCACCGTATGCGGGATCCAATTCGCTGCCGGTGGCAGGGTCGATGCCCTTGAGCGGCGCTTCAGTGCCGCGCGCGGCGGACGCGCCGATGAGCATCTCGCCGGTGAGGGAGCTAGCGGCCATTGGCGCTGCGCCACGCGGCGAAGTCGGACAGCGTCTTCTCCTGCGTTGCCGGGTACAGGCCGATGATGGACCGCCCCTTCAGCACCTCCGAGGTGACGAAGTCCTCGAACGCGGTCATCTCCACGGCCTCGGCCGCGATCTCTTCGGCGAGGTGCGCGGGCAGGACGACCACGCCATCGCCATCACCCACGATGACGTCACCGGGAAAGACCGGCGCGTCGCCGCAACCGATGGGCACGTTGATGTCGAGCGCCTGGTGGTGCGTGAGGTTCGTCGGCGCCGAGGGGCGGTGGTGATAGGTGGGGATCGCCAGCTTGCCGATCTCGTCCGCGTCCCGGAAGCCGCCGTCGGTCACGACACCGGCCACGCCGCGAACCATCAGCCGCGTGACCAAAATCGATCCCGCGGACGCGGCGCGGGCATCCTTGCGGCTGTCGATGACGAACACGGCGCCCGGCGGGCAGTCCTCGACCGCCTTGCGCTGCGGGTGCGCGGGATCGCGGAACACCGTCATCGGATTCAGGTCCTCGCGCGCGGGAATGTAGCGCAGCGTGAAGGCCTCGCCGACCATCGTCCCCCCGGCGCGATTGAGCGGATGCACGTCCTGGATCATCTGGTTGCGCAGGCCGCGCTTGAAGAGAATGCTGGTGAGGGTGGCGGTGCTGACGGTCTTCAGCCTGGCACGCGTGGAATCGCTCAACTTGCCCATGGGGCTCTCCATTGCCTAGTAGATGGTGGGCTCGCCCACCGGCGCGCCGAAGTCGGTCTCGAGGAAGTCGAAGTCGCATCCCTCGTTCGCCTGCTGGATGTGCTTCGTGAATGCGTAGCCGTAGCCGCGCTCGAAATGCTTCGGCGGCGGCGTCCACGACGCCTTCCGACGTGCCAACTCCGCGTCGGAGACCTCCAGCCGAATGCTGCGCGCGTCGATGTCCACGGAGATCATGTCGCCGTTCCTCACCAGCGCCAGCGGCCCGCCGATGAACGACTCGGGCGCGACGTGGAGGATGCAGGCGCCGTAGCTGGTACCGCTCATGCGCGAGTCCGACAACCGCAGCATGTCGCGAATGCCCTGCTTCACCAGCTTCTTCGGGATTGGCAGCATGCCCCACTCGGGCATTCCGGGGCCGCCCTGGGGCCCCGCGTTGCGCAATACCAGGACGTGATCGGCCGTGACGTCGAGGTTCTCGTCCTCCACCGCCGCCTTCATCGACGGGTAGTCGTCGAACACCAGCGCGGGGCCGGTGTGCCTGAAGAAGCGCGGCTCGCAGGCGCTCGGCTTGATGACGCAGCCGTCGGGCGCGAGGTTGCCCTTCAGCACCGCGAGGGCGCCTTCCTTGTACACGGCGTTCTCGATGGTGCGGATCACGTCGTCGTTGTGCACCTCGGCGCGCGCGATGTTCTCGCCGAGCGTCTTGCCGGTCACCGTCATGGCGCCGAGGTCCAGCTTGCCGGTGAGGCGCGACATGAGCCCCGGCAGCCCGCCCGCATAGAAGAAGTCCTCCATCAGGTAGGTGTCGCCGCTCGGCCGGATGTTGGCGATGACGGGCACGTGGCGGCTCGCCTTCTCGAAATCATCCAGGCCGATGTCGCAGCCCGCGCGGCGCGCCATGGCGATGAGATGGATGATCGCGTTGGTGGAGCAGCCCATCGCCATCGCCACCTTGATCGCGTTCTCGTAGGCGCTGCGTGTCTGGATCTTCGCCGGCGTCAAGTCTTCCCA
>DATLEL010000484.1:0-2857 GCA_035525255.1 Usitatibacter sp. | reverse complement strand
ATCGCGGTACGCGATTTCCTCCTCGCTCTCCAGGACCGCATCGTCGCCCGCATCGAGGCGATCGATGGCGGCAAATTCCGGCGCGACGACTGGATCCGCCCCGAGGGCGGCGGCGGCATCACGCGCATCCTCGAGGACGGCAAGGTCATGGAGCGGGCGGGCGTGGGCTTCTCCCACGTGACCGGCACCCAGCTGCCGCCCTCCGCGAGTGCGCATCGCCCCGAGATCGCGGGCCGTTCGTGGGAAGCCATGGGCGTGTCGCTGGTGTTCCATCCGCGCAACCCGAATGTGCCGACCGTTCACATGAACGTGCGATTCTTCATGGCGGGCGATGTGTGGTGGTTCGGGGGCGGCATGGACCTCACGCCCTACTATGCGCACGAAGACGACTGCGCGCATTTCCATCGCGCCAACCGCGACGCGCTTGCGCCTTTTCCCGGGTTGCACGCGCGCTTCAAAAAGGCCTGCGACGCGTACTTCTTCCTCAAGCATCGCAACGAGCCGCGCGGCATCGGCGGCACCTTCTTCGACGACTTCAGCGAGGGCGGCTTCGAAGCCGCGTTCGCGGTCATGCGCGCTACGGGCGACGCCTTCCTGCCCGCGTACGAGCCGATCGTGCAGCGCCGCAAGGACAGGCCCTATGGCGAGCGCGAGCGCGACTTCCAGGCCTATCGCCGCGGCCGCTACGTCGAGTTCAACCTGGTGTGGGACCGCGGCACGCTCTTCGGCTTGCAGTCGGGCGGCCGTGCGGAGTCGATCCTCATGTCGCTGCCGCCCCTGGTGAAATGGCGCTACGACTGGACGCCGGCGCCGGGCTCACCCGAGGCGCACCTTTATTCGGTGCTGATGCCTCCCCGCGACTGGGCCTAGCCCGTCACTCCCTCGAGCAGCACCAGCCGCCCCTTGCTGTTCGCGCGCCGCATCCTCTTCGGCTCGGCGTACTCGGTCGAGTCCCACCACTTCTTCGCGGCGTCGACCGACGGAAACTCGATGATGACGCGCCGCAATGTGGGCCAGTCTCCCTCGAGGACCGTGGCGGCGCCGCCACGCACCAGGAACCGGCCGCCGTACTGGGCGATCGTGCCGGGCACGTGCTTGGTGTATTCCTTGTAGCCCTCGGGGTTGGTCACTTCCACCTCGGCGATCACGTAAGCGGCCATCGTCGTGTTCCTCCGTTCAAAGACTGTCGTAGGCGAGGCGAACCGGCTCCTCCCCGTGGATCTTCTCCAGCCGCCGCACCGTGAAGTGGCCGCGGGCCATGTCCTGGTAATGGCCGATGAAGACGGTATTGATCAGCGCGCCGCCGGCGGCGCCGAGCACCGGCACCATCTGCGCCGCGGCCTTCTGCGACACCACGATGCCGAAGCGCGAGGCGATCAGCGTGATGAGCCGCAGCAGCGCCGGCCCGCCGCTCTTGCCCATGCCTTTCTGCGCCAGGTGCTTCGCCGCCTCGGAGACCGCCGTCGCGAGCGCCGAGCGGGCGGCGAAGTAGCCCGACTCGGTGGCATCGTCGGATCTGTCGCGCGAGCTGCCGAGCGCGAAGACCGACAGGCACGCGAGCTTGGTCTCGAGGTTGCGCGGGTTCTCGCCCTCGACCGACGCGATGTCCGCGATCGAACGCAGGATGAGCGTGGTCGAGACCGGCAGCTCGATGCCGATGGCGGCGATGCCGAACGCGCCACCCGCCGCGCCGGAGAGCGCCGCGGCGAACTTGTGCGCCTTATCGCGCGAGGCGCTCGGGGCCTTCTCCCCAAGCGAAGACACCGCGACGTCGAGCGCTTTCATGAGCGCTGCTTCCGTCGCGCTGTGCACCGTCTTCTGCCAGCGTGCAGGCAGCATCTTCATGCCCTTCTCGACCGGCGAGCCGAGGGCATTCGAGAGCTTCGCCGCGAGCCCCGGGTTCTCGAGGATCAGCTTGGCGCGCTTCAGGTCGTCGAGGTCCTGCTTCGAAAGGGGCATGGAGTTGGGACAGCGTGCGTCCTAGAACGTGCTCGTGAGGGTGAGCCACGTCTTGCGGACATCGCCCGGCGGCGCCGAGCGTGCCGCATCGTAGCGCGCGTGCTGCAGGCGAAGCAGCAGGTCCGGCGTGATGGCGTACGTGATTCCGGCGTCGAGCTCGCGCCCGAGGTCGAAATGGCCGAAGTCGCTGCGGAAGCGATGCGCCTCGGCATACAGCGTCACCGGTCCCCATGAATGGCGGCCGGTGAGCCATCGGTCGCGCAGGCCTTCTCGCGGCGTGTTGAAGAAGTGCAGCGTCCAGCCGTTGAACGCATAGAAATCGGTGAGCGGCATCTGCACGCCGTAGCGTCCGCGGTTGCTGCCCTTCAGCTCGTAGTCGAAACGCAAGGTCCACGCCGCCGTCGCGAGGCCCGCGCCCGCTCGGAGATACTTGCCGCGGACGCGATAGTCGCCGTCCGCATAGGGCCGCTGCTGCGCCGCTTCGGCAAGGTACGGCACCTCGATGCCGCCCCAGTGCGCCGCGGTTCCCTCGGCCCGCAACCCGAGGACGCGATACGAGCTGTCGGCGAACCCGGTGAACGCGCCGTTCTGCGCCTGGTCGTGGAACACGCCGTAGGCACCGAGCGAATGTCCGGCGCGGGGATTCCATGCGGCGCGCAAGGTCGTGAGCCGCAGTTCGCGCGTCATGCCGGAGGTATTGCGCATGCGAGTGAAGTAGCCCGCCTCCATCTCGGTGTTCTCGATGCCGGTCCAGGTCGCGCGCACGCCGTCGAAGAGCTGGGGTATCTGGCGGAAATCGTTGTCGCTCACCCAGCGCTGGTTTTCGAGGCGCACCACTTGCCGCCCCAACCGGACGCGCAGGGCATCGATGCCGGAGTACTCGAGGTGCACCTGGTTC
>DATLEL010000248.1:0-5931 GCA_035525255.1 Usitatibacter sp. | reverse complement strand
CTCACCGGGCTGGAGCTGGCGAAGCGCATCGATACGCGCACCCACATCGTGTTCGTCACCGCGTTCGACCAATACGCTGTGGAGGCCTTCGATCGCGAAGTGATGGACTACATCCTCAAGCCCGTCACCGACGAGCGGCTGGCGAAAGCGATCGAGCGCCTGAAGAGAAAGCTCGCATCGGCCGAGCGCCCGCCGGCGCTGGACGAAGTGCTGGCCAAGCTCGCGCGCGCCATCCCCGGCGCGGGAGGGCGCATGCGCTGGATTCGCGCGCTCAAGGGCGACGTCGTGCAGCAGATCGCCGTCGACGACGTGCTCTACTTCCAGGCAGCGGACAAGTACACCTGCGTCATGACGCGCGAGGGCGAGTCGCTGATCCGCATGCCGCTCGCCGAGCTCACTCCCCAGCTGGACGCGGAAGCGTTCTGGCAGATCCACCGCAGCACCGTGGTCAACATGAAGGAGGTCGCCTCCACCCGCCGCGATCTTTCCGGCCGCGTATTCGTGAAGCTCAAGGGTGCCGCGGCCGAGCTCCCGGTGAGCAGGGCGTATGCCCACCTGTTCAAACAGATGTGAGGGATAATTCCTCCATGCCCGTGCACATCACCCTCAACGGCGCGCCGCGCGAGTTGGCTACGCCGCTCACCTTCGCCCAGCTGCTCGACGAGCTCGCGCTCGCCGGACGGCGGCTTGCGGTCGAGCGCAACGGCGAGATCGTGCCGCGCAGCCGCTTCGGTGAGGCCCGCGTGGCCGAGGGCGACCGCATCGAGGTGGTGATCGCTGTGGGTGGCGGTTGATGGACGGCGACAAGAAATCTGCGTCCGCGATCGACCCGCTCACCATCGCGGGCAAGGATTACGATTCGCGCCTGCTGGTTGGCACCGGCAAGTACCGAGATTTCGACGAGACGCGCCGCGCCATCGAGGCGAGCGGCGCGCGCATCGTGACGGTCGCCATCCGCCGCACCAACATCGGCCAGAACGCCGGCGAGGCGAACCTCCTCGACGTCCTGCCGCCCTCGCGCTACACGATCCTGCCCAATACCGCCGGCTGCTACACCGCCCAGGACGCGGTGCGCACGCTGCGCCTCGCGCGCGAGCTCCTGGACGGCCATTCGCTGGTGAAGCTGGAAGTGCTCGGCGACGCGCAATCGCTCTATCCGAACATGCCGGAGACTCTCGCGGCCGCGAAGACCCTGGTGGGCGACGGCTTCCAGGTGATGGCCTATTGCTCCGACGATCCCATCATGGCGAAGCAGCTGGAAGATCTGGGTTGCGTCGCGGTGATGCCGCTCGCATCCCTCATCGGTTCCGGCATGGGCATCCTCAACCCGTGGAACCTGCAGATCATCATCGATCGCGTGAAGGTCCCGGTGCTGGTCGACGCGGGCATCGGCACGGCATCGGACGCCGCCATCGCCATGGAGCTCGGCTGCGACGGCGTGCTCATGAACACCGCGATCGCCAAGGCACGCGACCCGGTGCGCATGGGACGCGCGATGAAGCTCGGCGTCCAAGCGGGGCGCGAGGCCTACCTTGCGGGGCGGATCGCGAAGAAGCCGTACGAGGCGAGCCCGAGCTCACCTACTGACGGCCTGATCAAGTAGCTGGATTCCCGCCTACGCGGGAATGACGACCCTCAGAACCGCCAGCTCACTCCCACCGTTACCTGGTCGGAGTCGAGGTCGCCGGCGAGCGGCGAACCCAGGCCCAGCGAATGGCGCTCCACCTCCGCGCGCACGCCGAACGACTGGGTGAAGTCGTAGCGCATGCCGAGGCCGTAGCGCCAACGCGTGCCACGCATCGAGTTGTCGCCGAGCAAGCCGCCCGAATACGTCGAGAAGCTGTTGCGGTCGCCGCGATACGCGCCCATGCGCCCGTAGAACGAGAAGCGCCACAACGGCAGCGTGGCCACGGTGTCTACGCCGAAGCCGGTGCTGCGGAACGCGGAAGACAGGTTTGCCGGGTTGGCGAACGCGTCGTGGGGACGCGCGAAATCGGCGAACTCACCCTCCACCGCGAAGTAGCGCGAGTACTTGTAGCCGAGCTTGAGCTTGTAGCCGTTCTCGCCGCCGAGGAGAGGCGCGAAATTAGGCGGGGGAGCCGTGGCGAACGAATAGACACCCTGCGGCTGCAGGCTGGTCTGGGGCGCCTTGAGGATCCCCAGGTAGTCGTCGGCGGCTGCCGAAAGGGGAAGCAGGAGCAACGCGAGCGCGAAGATCGGTTTCATTGTTTTCTCCGCTGGTTGAGACCAATTTAGGCGCGGCAAGTGCGCCTGTCAACGCGACAAATCCTATAATCGCGGCTTCCTCGAGGTTGTTGCGTCCGTGACACACCCCCCGATCCGAAGCTATGTCCTGCGCCAGGGACGCTTTTCCCGCGGCCAGCAGCGCGCCTATGAAGCGCTGCTGCCGCGCTTCGGCGTCGCCTATGCGCCCAAGCCCATGGATTTGCGCACCCTTTTCGGCCGCGAGGCGCCGGTGATCGCCGAAGTGGGTTCGGGCATGGGGGAAACCACCGCCCACATCGCCGCCGAACATCCGGGTAACGACTACCTCGCGATGGAAGTGCACGCGCCCGGAGTGGGCAGCCTCTTGCGCCAAGTCGAGGAACGCGGCGTGACGAATGTACGCGTGGTGGTGCACGACGCCGTCGAAGTGCTGCGAGACATGGTGCCGCATAACGCGCTCGCCGGCATCCACGTCTTCTTTCCGGATCCGTGGCCGAAGAAGCGCCACCACAAGCGCCGGCTGGTACAGCCGGGCTTCGCCGCGCTCGCACGCGATCGCCTCGCCCCCGGTGGCTACCTGCACGTCGCCACCGACTGGCAGGAATACGCCGAGCACGTGCTCGCGATACTCTCGGCGACGCCGGGGCTCGCCAACACCGCGGGCGGCTTCGCTCCACGCCCGGCGTCGCGGCCGGAGACCAAGTTCGAGCGCCGCGGGCTCAAGCTGGGCCACGGCGTGTGGGACATCATCTTCACGAGGAGCTGAGATGCACGACGATGCAATGCGGCGGCGCGAGCTGATCCGGTACCTGGTCGCGAGCGGCGCGCTCGGCGCCGTGGGCGTGAGCGGCTGGATTTCGCAGGCGCTCGCTTCCGGCGACCTGCCTGCGACGCCCGGCGTGAACCGCCTCGAGGGGACGGCGACGGTGAACGGCAAGCCGGCGAAGGTCGGCACGCCGGTGGAGATGGGCGACCGCATCGCGACGGGCACCGGCAGCCAGGCGGTGATCGTGCTCAAGGGCGATGCATTCCTCATGCGCGCACAGACGGTGATCGAGGTGCAGGGACGCGAGGGCGTGCTCTCCAGCCTGCTGGTGGCCTCCGGCAAGGTGCTGTCGGTGTTCGCGAAGAAACCGGTGGCGGTGAAGGCGGCGCACGCCACCATCGGAATCCGCGGCACCGGCGCGTACCTGGAGGTCGAGCCGCGCAGCGTCTATTTCTGCCTGTGCTACGGCGAGGCCGAGGTGGCCGGGCCCGGGATGGCGGGAGTGCGCAACGTGAAGACCGAGCACCACGAGCAACCACTGCTGCTGCGCGACGACGGCGGCGTCATGCGCGTCGAGCCCGGGCCCTTCCAGAACCACAGCGACGACGAGCTGGTGCTGCTGGAGTCGCTCGTGGGCCGCGAGCCGCCCTTCATGAAGGGCGGCCGCTATCCCCTGAATAAATATTGATCACGCGCTTCGGCGCGCGGGGCGCGGCCGGCGCGAGGAATTCCTCCAGCAGCGCGTTGAGGAAGCGCTGCCCGCGCGGCGTGGGCCTGATCGCCGCATGGTCGCGCTCGATCAAGCCGGCCGACTCGGCCGCGCCGAGCTGGGGCTCGATCACGGCGATGTCCAGCCCGGTGCGCTGCGCGAACAGGGTGAGCGGGAATCCGCCCGTGAGGCGCAGCGCATTCAGCATGAACTCGAACGGCAGCTCGGCCTCGCTCACCTCGCGCGTCTCCTGCAGCGCGTCACCCGCGAGCGCGGTGCGCATGTACGTCTCCGGTTTCCTCTGCCGCACCTCGCGCACGATGCGGTCGCGGAACGAGAGCTTGCCGTGCGCTCCCGCGCCGATGCCGATGTAGTCGCCGAAGCTCCAGTAATTCACGTTGTGCCGCGCGCGTTGCCCCGGGCGCGCGAAGGCCGACGTCTCGTAGTGCTCGAAGCCGTGCTGCGCGAGCTCGGCTTCGATCGCCTCCTGCATGTCCGCGGCGAGATCGTCGTCGGGGAGCTGCGGCGGAAAGCGGTGGAAATGGGTATCGGGCTCGAGGGTGAGGTGGTATGCCGAGAGGTGCGGCACGCCGTGCGCCACCGCTTCGCGGATGTCGGCAAGCGCCTGCGCGAGCGTCTGTCCCGGCAGCGCGTACATGAGGTCGGCGTTCACCGTGGGAAATATCTCCAGCGCGGCGGCCAGCGCACGGTGCGCCTCGACAGCGCCGTGCACGCGTCCCAGTGCCGCGAGCTTCGCGTCGTCGAAGCTCTGCACTCCCAGCGACAGCCTGGTCACGCCCGCGTCGCGAAACCCGCGGAAGCGCGCCGCCTCGAACGTGCCGGGGTTGGCTTCCATGGTGACCTCGGCATCGGGGTCCAGCGGCAGGCGGGTACGCACCGCGGTGAGCAGGCGGTCGATGGCCTCGGCCGAGAAGAGGCTGGGTGTGCCGCCGCCGATGAAGACGGTGTGCAGCCGGCGGCCCCACACGCGCGGCAGCGTTGCTTCGAGGTCGGCAACCAATGCGTCCACGTACTCCCGCTCCGGCACATCGCCGCGGCGCTCGTGGGAATTGAAATCGCAATACGGACATTTCCTGAGGCACCACGGAATGTGCACGTAGAGCGATAGCGGCGGCAGCTCGGCGAGCTTCACGTGCGCGATCGCGTTTCTTCGCGCGCCAGGTTCTCGATCACGATGAGCAGGATGCGGCGCGCCTCCGCCACATCCTTCGCATTGAGGCCGCGCACCGCCACGCGATTCACGTCCTCGGCGAGCGGCACCAGCTTGTCCTTCAGCGCCCGCCCGCGGGGCGTGAGGAAGACGTAGATGTTCTTGCGGTTGTCGGGCATCTGCCGGCGCTTCACGTAGCCGCGCTGCTCCATCGCCTTCAGCGCGGAGAAGGTGGTGGGCTCCATCACGCCCGCCTCCGCCGACAAAGCGCGCTGCGTGAGCCCGTCGTGCTCCCAGAGGATGCGCAGGAACGTCCAGTGGCCGAAGGAGACACCATGCTCGACCAGGCGCATCTGCAATGCCCGGACCAGCGCGCGCGTTGCGTCCTTCACCAGGTGGGCGAGCCGGTCGTTGGGCACGGCCTCGCGCCAGTGCCGCAGGATGTCCTGCGTTGGATGCGCGCCGCTGGAGGGTTTCTTCACGCCTGCGATTGTCTCATCGCGACCTGGTGGTGAAGCACGATCTCCCTTCCGGTGCGCGCGCTTTCGAGGATGGCGAGGCAGGCCTCCAGGGTGGCGCGTCCCCAGGCGCCGTCATGGGGCGGCGGCGCGCCGTCGAAGACCGCGGCGCACAGCTCGTCGATGACTTCGGCGCGCGGCACGCCGGGTTTGTCCAATGCCTCGGAGCGGCGTCCGGCATCGGCGAAGACTTCCACGCCGCGAGGCGTGGGCCGCAGGTCGCCACGCTCGCACGACACGACGATGAAGCCGAAATGCTCGTGCCACGGCGCGTCGCCGGCGGGCGCGCGATAGGCGCCGCCGCCGTAGTTGCGGGCGTTCTTGGCGCGCGCTTCCTCCGCGGCGCTTTCGATGCCCGCGATAGCCTTGCGCGCTGCGCCGTACGCCGCCGGATCCTTCGCGCGCCCGAGCTCGCCGCTCCAGCCCATGAGCTCGTCGGAGTCGTAGCGCCCATAGCCGCTGTACGTGAGCGAGGCGAACGCGCCGTCTTCGAAGTCGAGCAGCGCCGCGTAGGCGCCCTCGGTGGGGCGCGATGAATCCC
>DATLEL010000472.1:0-4100 GCA_035525255.1 Usitatibacter sp. | reverse complement strand
CTGCGTGACCATGAAGCCGCGCTGCGTCACGCCTTCCTGCATCACTCCCATTCGAGCGCTCCCTTCTTCCACTCGTAGATGAAGCCCACCACCAGGATGCCGAGGAACAGCAGCATGGCGTTGAGGCCGAACCAGCCCAGGTCCTGGAGCACGATCGCCCACGGGAAGAGGAAGGCGATCTCGAGGTCGAAGAGGATGAAGAGGATCGCCACCAGGTAGTAGCGCACGTCGAACTTCATGCGCGCGTCCTCGAAGGCCTCGAAGCCGCATTCATACGGCGAGAGCTTCTCGCTGTCGGGGTTCTGCGCCCCGAAGAGCCGCGCCAGCACGCCGCTCATGACCAATGCCCCCACGCCCACGGCCGTGCCGATGGCGAGGAACAGCAGGATCGGAAAGTAGCTCGCGAGCAATTGCTGGGATTGAGCTCAGTGATTGGTGCCGTCGAAGAGACTCGAACTCTTACGCCTTTCGGCACTGCCCCCTCAAGACAGCGTGTCTACCAATTCCACCACGACGGCAAATGCAAGGACGAGGGACTGCAACAGCGTGCTGCTACTTCGGGATCTCCGGCGACTTCGCGGGGACCGCCGGCGCCGGTGCCGAGGGAGCAGGCGCCGCCGGTTTGGAATCCACCTTCCCCGCCGGGGCGGAGAGGGTTTCGGTCACGCCGCCGGTACGGGGCGCGGCCGAGTAATAGGTGAGCGCGAGGCTCGAGGCGAAGAACACGGCGGCGAGGACGGCGGTGGAGCGCGACAGGAAATTGGCCGCGCCCGCGGAGCCGAACAGGCTGCCCGCGGAACCGCTGCCGAAAGCGGCGCCCATGTCGGCGCCCTTGCCGTGCTGCAGCAGCACCAGCACGACGATGCCGGCCGCGGCGAGGATGTGTAGAACGAGTGCCAGCGTATGCATATTCCTTGGTCCGCCTTATCTGCCTGGGGCGCCGGCCGCTCGCCAGATCGCCACGAAATCCTGTGCCACCAGCGACGCGCCGCCCACCAGGCCGCCATCGACATCGGGCATTGCGAACAACTCGGCCGCGTTGCTGCCCTTCACGCTTCCCCCGTAGAGGATCGGCACGCGCGCCGCCACTGCCTTGTCCTGCGCGGCGATGCGCCCCCGAAGGAACCCATGCGCCTCCTGCGCCTGCGCGGATGTGGCCGTCCTGCCGGTGCCGATCGCCCAGACCGGCTCGTAGGCGACGATGCCCTCCGCCAACTGCGCGGCCCCGCCCTGCAGCAACGCATCCAACTGCCTCGCGAGCACGCGCTCGGTGTCGCCGCGCTCGCGCTCCTCGAGCGTCTCGCCCACGCAGAAGATCGGCGTGAGGCGCGCGCGGAGCGCGGCGGCGTACTTCTCGACCACCGTCGCGTCGCTTTCGGCGAAGATCGTGCGGCGCTCGGAGTGCCCGACGATCGCGTAGCGGCACCCCAGGTCCGCCAGCATCGCCCCGGAGACCTCACCGGTGTAAGCGCCCTTGTCGAACCGGCTGACATCCTGGCCGCCCCATGCGATCCCGGAGCCCTCCAGCGCCCCTTTCGCCTGCGCGAGATAGGGGCTGGGCACGCACACGGCGCATGCCACGGAGTCCTGCCGGGGGATCTCGGCGCGGAGCGCGCTCAACAAGGCCGTATTGGTGGCCAGGCTGCCGTTGAGCTTCCAGTTGCCGACTACGACTTTCGACCGCATTCGCGACCCTCAAAACCTGCAGATTTTAGCGCAGATTGGGGTCCGCCTCAATCCGCGCCTAGGCGGGAATGGCGTTGGCCGGATTCTTCACCACGGCGGCGATGCGCTCGGCCAGCGCCTGGACGTGCGCACGATCCTCGCCTTCCACCATCACTCGCACCACCGGCTCGGTCCCGGAGGGGCGCAGCAGGACGCGCCCCCTGCCCGCGAGCTCGCCCTCGGCGCTGGCGATGGCCTGCCGCACGGCGGCGGCCTGGAGGTCCACCCGGCCCGCCAGGCGCACGTTGACCAGCACCTGTGGCAACAGCGTGAGCTCGCGGGTGAAGTCGCGCAGCGACTGGCCGGTGGCGGCCAGGGCGGCCAGCACCTGCAGCGAGGAAATGATCGCGTCGCCGGTCGAATGGCAGTCGAGGCAGAGGAGGTGGCCGGAATTCTCGCCGCCGCACTCCCAGCCGCGCTCTATCAGCATCTCGAGCACGTAGCGGTCGCCCACCTTGGCGCGCACGAACGGCACGCCCATCTCGCCGAAGCGGCGCTCGAGCGCGAAGTTGGTCATGAGGGTGCCCACCACGCCGCCGCGCAGCCGCCCCTCGGATTGCCGGTGCTTCACCATCGCGTAGAGGAGCTGGTCGCCATCGAACACCACGCCGTCGCGGTCCGCCATGGCGAGGCGGTCGCCGTCACCGTCGAACGCGATGCCGAAGTCCGCTCCGTGCTCGACCACGGCGCGCGCCATGTGCTGGGGCGCGGTCGCGCCGCACGCCTCGTTGATGTTGAGGCCGTTCGGGGAGCTGCCGACGGCGATCACCTCGGCGCCGAGCTCCTGGAACACGCGAATACCGATGCGATGGTTCGCGCCGTGGGCGCAATCGACCACCAGCTTCATGCCGCGCAGGGCGCGCTGCTTGGGGAACGTGCCCTTGCAGAATTCCAGGTAGCGGCCCTCGGCGTCGAGCACGCGCTCCGCCTTGCCGAGATGCGCGGGACCGGGCAACGTCATCGCGCCGTCGAGGAGCGCCTCGATCTCGCTTTCCACCGCGTCAGGGAGCTTCATGCCGTCGGCGGAAAAGAACTTGATGCCGTTGTCCTCGTACGGGTTGTGCGACGCGGAAATCATGATTCCCGCGGAGAGGCGCAGCGCACGGGCGAGGAAGGCGACACCCGGCGTGGGCATGGGGCCCACCAGCAGCGTGTCGACGCCGGCCGCGGACAGGCCCGATTCGAGCGCCGACTCGAGCATGTAGCCGGAGATGCGCGTGTCCTTGCCGATCAGCACCGCGGGCCGGGTGCGGTGGGGCGGCGCCACGTCGGCGCGCGACAGCACCTTGCCCGCACAGTAGCCGAGCTTCATCACGAAGTCGGGCGTGATCGGATGCTGGCCCACGCGGCCGCGGACGCCATCGGTGCCGAAGTACTTTCTCGTCATTTCAGTTCCATCCAGATGTTGATCGCGTCCACCGTCTCGCGAACGTCGTGCACGCGCACCAGGTGCGCCCCATTCTGAACCGCGAGCAACGCCGCGGCAACGCTGCCGGCGGTTCGCTCGCCCACCTCGCGCCCGGTGAGGTCGCCGATCATCTTCTTGCGCGACACGCCGGCCATCAGCGGGTAGCCGAGGCTCGCGAGCCGCGGCAGGCCGCGGAAGAGCGCGCGGTTGTGCTCGAGCGTCTTGCCGAATCCGAATCCGGGATCGAGCGCGATGCGCTCCGCCGCCACGCCGGCGGCCTCCAGCGCCTGCGCGCGCTCGCGCAGGAACGCTCCCACCTCCGCCACCACGTCGTCGTAGTGCGGCGCCTTTTGCATGGTGCGGGGCTCTCCCTGCATGTGCATCACGATCACTCCCACCCGCGAGCCCGCCGCGGCTTCCATCGCGCCCGGCGCGCGGAACGCATTCACGTCGTTCACCACCGCGCAGCCCGCCGCGATCACCGCGCGCATCACCTCGGGCTTGAGCGTGTCCACGGAGACGCCGACGCCCTCGCGCACCAACGCCTCGACTACGGGCATCACCCGCGCGAGCTCTGCGTCGAGCGGCACCGGCGCGGCATTGGGCCGCGTGGATTCGCCGCCGACATCCACCAGGTCGGCGCCCTCGTCGCGCAGTCGCAAGCCGTGCTCGATGGCCCGCGCCGGATCGCCGTACCGGCCCCCGTCAGAGAAGGAATCGGGCGTAACGTTCACGATCCCCATCACGCGCGGACGCCCGTCCAAAGGAAAAGGGGTGGCTCGCGGCCACCCCTCGGTCCTGCTGTGCTCGCCTGCGGCGCTCAGGTGTTCTCCACCGGGGCGGTCGTGCTGGGCTCGGCGCCGCGGCTGCCGCCATCGGATGGCGGAGTCTTCGGCACCACGGCCACGGGCTTCGGCGGACGCGGCGGGCGGCCCGACATGATGTCCTCGATCTGGCTGGCGTCGAG
>DATLEL010000468.1:0-11072 GCA_035525255.1 Usitatibacter sp. | reverse complement strand
GCGCCGCGGCGGCCGACACTGTGTTCATTGCCCCGTCATTCACGGGGCGTGGAGGCAGCGATGGCGAATACCAGGATCGACCGCTTGATGAACGAGCTCCACAGCGAGCCCAGCACCCAGTTCTTCCAGTCGATCTTCGGCCTAGCGCGTCCAGGGCGGCAGGCTGCCCGCGTCGATGCCGTAGCGCTGGACTGCGTGGTCGGCGCGTTCGTCGCCGAGCGCTCGCAGCGCCGCGACGACCACCGCGTGGCGGTCCACCTCGAAAAATCGGCGTAGGTTGGCGCGCGTGTCGCTGCGGCCGAAGCCGTCGGTCCCCAGCGCCACGTAGGGGTCCGCGATCCAGGGGCGGATCAGGTCGGCGACGGCGCTGACGTAGTCGCTGGATGCCACCACCGGCATCCCGTTGCGCGGCAAGCACTGCTCGATCCATGAAGCGCCTGGATTCCCGCCTACGCGGGAATGACGGGACTTCTCCATGCCTTCCCGCCGCAGCTCGCTGAAGCTCGTCACCGAGAAAACGTCGGCTTCAACACTCCAATCACTCCGCAGCAGCTCCGACGCCGCGACCACTTCGTTCAGGATCGTGCCCGCGCCCAGCAAGCGCACTCGTGCCGCGCCCCTCGCTCCACGCACCTTGTACATGCCCTTCAGGATTCCTTCGCGGGAGTCCGCCGCGAGCGACGGCTGCGCATAGCTCTCGTTCATGAGGGTCACGTAATAGAAGACGTCCTCCTGCTCGGCCATCATGCGGCGCATGCCGTCCTCGAGGATCACCGCGAGCTCGCAGGCGAAGGCGGGATCGTAGGCGCGGCAATTGGGAATGGTGGAGGCCACCAGGTGGCTCGAGCCATCCTGGTGCTGCAGGCCCTCGCCCGAGAGCGTGGTGCGGCCCGCGGTCGCGCCGAAGAGGAAACCGCGCGCGCGTGAGTCCGCCGCGGCCCAGATCTCGTCGCCGACCCGCTGGAAGCCGAACATCGAGTAATAGATGTACATCGGCAGCATGGCGATGCCGTGGGCCGAGTAACTGGTCGCGGCCGCCACCCACGATGCGAGCGCGCCCGCCTCGTTGATGCCCTCCTCGAGGATCTGGCCCTCGACCGCCTCCTTGTAGTACGAGAGCTGCGCCGAGTCCTCGGGCTGGTAGAGCTGGCCGATGGGCGAGTAGATGCCGATCTGGCGGAAGAGGTCCGCCATGCCGAACGTGCGCGCCTCGTCGGCGATGATCGGCACGATGCGCTTGCCGATGGTCGCATCCTTGATGAGCTGCCCCGCCATGCGCACGAACGCGACCGTCGTCGACATCTCCTTGCCCGCGGCCTCGAGCGCGAACTTCGCGAACGCGGCCGCCGCGGGCGTCGCCACCGGCGAGCTCTTCCCGGTGCGCGCAGGCAGGTAACCGCCGAGCTTCTCGCGGCGCGCGTGCAGGTACGCCATCTCCGGCGTCTCGCGCGCGGGGCGCACGAACTCGCACGTGTCGCATTGCGTGTCGCTGAGCGGCAGCGCGAAGCGGTCGCGGAAAGCGAGGAGCTGGTCGCTGTCGAGCTTCTTGTGCTGGTGGCCGGTCATGCGGCCTTGAGCCGCGGTCCCCATGCCGTAGCCCTTCTTGGTCTTGGCGAGGATCACCGTCGGCTGCCCCGTGTGCCGCGCCGCGTGCCAGTACGCCGAGAAGATCTTCACCGGGTCGTGGCCGCCACGGCGAAGCCGATCGATGTCCTCGTCGGAGAGGTGCTGCACCAGCTGTTGCAGCTCGGGATACTTGTTGAAGAAGTGCTCGCGGTTGAACGCGCCGTCGGTGGCGGCATAGGTCTGGAACTCGCCATCCACGGTCTCTAGGAAACGCTTCTCCAGCCACTGGTGGGTGTCGCGCGCGAAGAGCGCGTCCCAGTCGCCGCTCCAGAGCAGCTTGATCACGTTCCAGCCGGCGCCCGCGAAGAGGCCCTCGAGCTCCTGCACGATCGAGCCGTTGCCGCGCACCGGGCCGTCGAGGCGCTGCAGGTTGCAGTTCACCACCAGCACGAGGTTGTCGAGCTTCTCGCGCGCCGCCACCGACAGGCCCGCCAGCGACTCGGGCTCATCCATCTCGCCATCGCCCACGAATGCCCACACCTTCCGCCCGGCGGTGTCGGCGAGCCCGCGATGCTGGAGGTAGCGCATGAAGCGCGCCTGGTAGATCGCGAACAGCGGCCCGAGTCCCATGGAGCCGGTAGGGAATTGCCAGAAATTCGGCATCAGCCACGGATGGCAGTAGGAGCTCAGGCCCTTGCCACCGGTCTCGCGGCGGTAGTTGTCGAGCTGCTCCTCGGTGAGCCGTCCTTCCAGGTACGCGCGGGCGTAGACACCCGGCGCGGAGTGCGGCTGGAAGTACACCAGGTCCGACGCGGCGCCGGCGCGGAAGAAATGGTTGAAGCCCACCTCGAAGAGATCCGCCGCGGAGGCGTAGCTCGCGATATGCCCGCCGAGCTCCGCGGACTCACGGTTGGCGCGCACCACCATCGCGAGCGCGTTCCAGCGCACCAGCGCCGAGATGCGCGACTCGATCTCCAGGTTGCCCTGGTACGGCGGCTGGTCGGCGAGGCCGATGGTGTTGATATACGGCGTCGCCAGCACCTGCGGCAGCGGCACGCGCCGCGCGCGCGCATGCTGCAGCAGCCGGCGCAGCAGGAAAGTGGCGCGCTCGGGGCCCTCGGTTGCGATCAGCGCATCGAGCGCCTCGATCCACTCCCGGGTCTCGAGGGGATCGGCATCGGGATCGTGGGGGTCGCCGACGGCGCGGGGAATGTTGGGATCCATCGAGAAAGCTTACATCCAGTTCAAAACGGGCAGAATCGTTCCATGCGTGAAGAAGACCTTCGCAAGATCCTGCTGGTCAAGGCGGTCGAGGAAACCGACCGCGACGGCGTACTGCTGCCGCCTGCCGATCGCGCCACCGCCGGGCGCGAGGCGAAGCGCGAAGCGCCGGACGCGGGCGAGGACCGCCTGCTCGCCGCCCGCGCGGCGCAGCTGCTGCCGCGCATCGCGGCCCGCCATTCCTTCGTGACCCAGGTGCTCGCGATGCTGGGCCCCTCGCCCGCGCTCACCTGGGCGCTGGTGCTGGGCGGGCTCGCTGTCGGCGCGACCCTTTCCGTCCTCGACGGCTCGCGGCGCATCAACGTGCTCGCGTTCCCGCTGCTGGGCATCGTCGGCTGGAACCTCGCGGTATACGTCGTGCTGCTGGTTTCGGCCTTGCGCGGGGCGCGCTCCGCGCCGTCACCGCTGCGCGCCGGCGTGGCCTCCTTGGGTACTTCCGTCGCGCAACGCACCATCGCGCGCTCGCGCGCGTTCAACGCGCCGCTCGCCGAGGCACTGCAGGCCTTCGCGCGCGAGTGGTACCAGGCGGCCAAGCCGCTGCTGCTCGCACGCGCGGCACGCGGCTTTCACCTCGGCGCCGCCGCGGTCGGCGTAGGGCTCATCGCGGGCCTCTACGTGCGCGGCATCGCGTTCGATTACCAAGCGGGATGGGAGAGCACGTTCCTCGATGCGACTTCGGCGCGGCGTCTGCTCGCCGTGCTCTACGGGCCGGCCGCGGCACTCACCGGGATTCCGGTACCCGACGTGCAGCAGCTCGAGGCGGCGCGCTGGCGTCCGGGGGGCGGCGGCGGCGAGCCGGCGGCACGCTGGATTCACCTGATGGCGGCCACCGCGCTGATCTACGTCGTGGTGCCGCGCCTATTGCTGGCGCTCGCCGCCGCGATGAACGCGATGCGCCTCGCGCACCGTGTGCCGCTGCCGGCGGGACTGTCGAGCTACTTCCGCACCGCGTTCGCTACGGTGGAAGGCGCGGTGCCGCGCGCCACTGCGATCGTCATGCCCTATTCCTGCGAGCTGCCGCCGGCCGCGCTGGCGCGACTCATTGCATGGCTGCCCGGTGTCGCCGGCGGTCCGGTGAACATCGAGGCGCGCGACGGCATTCCGTACGGCGAGGAGGAGCGCTACCTGGAGAGCTTCGGCACGCGCGGGGGCGACGTGGCCGACATCGTCGTGCTGCCGTTCAGCCTGGCCACCACGCCGGAAGACGAGAACCATGGCGCCGTCATCGCCGGCGTGCGCGACCGGCTCGCGGCGACGCGTCCCAACGCGCGCGTGATGGTGGTCATCGACGAGGCGCCGTACGCGGAACGCATGGCGAGCAGCCCGGAGCGCGTGGCCGAGCGTCGCGAGGCGTGGCGAGTCTTCGTGAAGGCGCATGGACTGGAGCCAGTGTTCGTGAGCCTCGCGCCGTGAGCGTCGCCCTCAGCGTCGCGGCCCACACCAACGTCGGCAAGACCACGCTGGTGCGCACGCTGCTGAAGCGCGACATCGGCGAAGTCGCGGACCGCGCCCACGTGACGGAGATGGCGGAGCGGCACCTGCTGCTCGACACGCCCGCGGGCGACATGCTGCATCTCTGGGACACCCCGGGCTTCGGCGACAGCGCGCGGCTGCTGAAGCGCCTCCTCAACAGCGGCAATCCCATCGGCTGGCTGCAGACCCAGGTCTGGGATCGCCTCGTCGACCGCCCCTTCTTCTGCAGCCAGCAGGCCATTCGCAACGTGCGTGACGAGAGCGACGTGGTGCTCTACCTGGTGAACGCCGCCGAGGATCCCTCCGCCGCCGCGTACGTGGACGCCGAGCTGCAGATCCTGCAGTGGGTCGGGAAGCCGGTGCTGCTGCTGCTGAACCAGGCGGGCCCGCCGCGCTCGCGCGCCGCCGAGGCTGCCGACGAAGAGCGCTGGAGCAAGCGCCTCGCCGCCCACGTGCGCGAGCGCGGCGTCATCACGCTCGACGCGTTCGCCCGCTGCTGGGTGCAGGAGGACCGCCTGCTGCGCGCCGCGGGCGCATTGCTCCCCGAAGCGAAGCACCAGGAATTCGCGCGTCTGCGCGCCGCATGGCGCGCGCGCAACCTGGGGACTTTCCACGCATCGATGAAGACGCTCGCCACCCACCTGGCGCAAAGCGCGGTGGACCGCGAGGCGGTGCCGGAGAAGCTCGACGCAGCCGCGCTGGCCAATCGACTGAAAGGCTGGTTTGCGCGCGTGCGCGATGGCGCGAGCGGTACCGACCCCGCGGTCGAGGGCGCCATGGGCACGCTCACCAAGCGGCTCGACGCGCGCGTTCGCGAGGAGACCGACCGCCTCATCACGCTCCATGGCTTGGCCGGCCGCGCCCAGCAGCAGATCCTCGAGCGCACCGTGGGCCAATTCGAAGTGGCGATGCCCGCGGACGTCGCAGGCACCGGGCTCGTCGGCGGCCTCCTCACCGGCGCTGCCGGCGGCCTCGCCGCGGACATCTCCACGGGCGGACTCACGCTCGGCGCCGGCATGGTGATCGGCGCGCTGCTGGGAGCGCTCGGCGGCGGCGGCGCCGCCCGCGCCTACAACTTGTTGCAGGGACAGGAAGATGGGCGCGTGCGCTGGAGCGCCGGGTTCCTCACGCAGCGCACGCGCGCCGCGCTGCTGCGCTACCTCGCCGTGGCGCATTACGGCCGCGGCCGCGGCGCATGGGCCGAAGGAGAAGCGCCCGCGCACTGGCCGCCGCTGGTGGAGGAAGTGGTGCGGGGGCGCGAGCCGCAATTACAGGCGGCGTGGCGCCTGGCCGACGAGGGCAGTGGCGCGGAGGACATCGCCGCGCGCCTCGAGCCGGAGCTCAGCAAAGCCGCGCGCGACCTGCTCACTCGCCTTTACCCGGAATCCGTGGGGCTGTTCACGGGAGCGGCTGGCGGCGAGGAAACGGCTTTGGAAGCGAAACTCCCCGGTCAGTGACGCGAGAAAGCCTTGAGGTGCGCGGCGCATTCCTCCGGCGGCAGCGGCCGCGAATGGAAGTACCCCTGGATCTCGTCGCAGCCGTGGGCCTCGAGGAAGTCGCGCTGCTCTCGCGTCTCCACGCCCTCGGCCACCACGTTCAAATGCAGGCTGTGCCCGAGGGAGATGATCGCCTTGGCGAGCACGCCGTCGTCCGCGCCCCCGGTGGCGAGGATGTCGCGAATGAAGGAGCCGTCGATCTTGAGCGCGCTGATGGGCAGGCGCCGCAGGTAGGAGAGGCTCGAGTAGCCGGTACCGAAATCGTCGAGCGAGGTGCGCACCCCGATCGCGCGGAACGCCTCGAGCACCGACACCACCGTATCGGCGTCGTGCATCACCATGCTTTCGGTGAGCTCCAGCTCGAGGCGCCCGGACATGCCGTTCGCATGGGCGATTTCCCCCACGCGACGCACCAGGCCCGTGCCCCACAGTTGCCGCGCCGAGAGGTTGACCGACATGGTGACCGGCGGCAGCCCGGCGCGCGACCAGCGGGCCGCCTCGGCGCAGGCCTCCTGCAGCACCCACTCGCCGATCTGCACGATGAGGCCGGTCTCCTCCGCCAGGGGGATGAAGCGGTCCGGCAGCACCAGGCCGCGCTCGGGATGCTGCCAGCGCAATAGCGCCTCCACCGCGTGGACGTTGCCGGTGCGCAGGTTCACCCGCGGCTGGTAGTGCAGCAGCAGCTCGCCGCGGTCGAGCGCGCGGCGCAGGCTCTGCTCCATCGACAGGCGCTCGTTGGCGAGGTCGTTCATCTCCGCGGTGAAGAACTGGAACGTGTTGCGCCCCTGGGACTTGGCGCGGTACATCGCGGCATCCGCGTACTTGAGCAGCGTCTGGACGTCGGGGCCGTCCTGCGGATAAAGGCTGATGCCGGCGCTGCAGGTGATCTTCAGGTCGCGGCCCGCGACCGAGATCGGCTCGCCCACCGTGGCGATGATGCGGCGCATGCTGCGGAAGATCACGTCCTCGCGGCTCTGGTCGTTCAGCAGCAGCACGAACTCGTCGCCGCCCACCCGCGCCACGGTGTCGCCCTCGCGCACCGCGGCGAGCAGCCGCTCCCCCACCTGCCGCAGCACCTCGTCGCCGACGTTGTGGCCGAGGCTGTCGTTGATGACCTTGAAGTGGTCGAGGTCGAGGAACACCACCGCGACCGACTTGGGCGTGCGTTGCGCGAAGACGGCCTGTTTCAGCCGGTCGTTCAGCAAGTGGCGGTTGGGAAGCCCGGTGAGCGCGTCGAAGTTCGCCTGGCGCTCGAGCTGCGCATTGGTGGCGCGCAGCGCCTCCTCGTCGAGCTTGCGCTGGGTGATGTCCTTACCGACACCGCGGTAGCCGCGGAAGCTCCCGGCCTCGTCGAAGATCGGCCGCCCGCTCACCGAGACATGGCGCACGCGCCCGTCGGCGTCGCGGCGCCCGAACTCGAAGTCCTGGAATGGCTCGCGCGCTTCCACCCGCGCCTGGTGCGCCTGCAGCGACTCGGGGGTGACCCCGACCATCTCCACTTCCCAGCGCCGCTTGCCGAGGTAGCTGCCCGGCTCCACGCGCAGGGAGTCGCGCACGCCGCCGGACATGAGCGTGAAGCGCAGGTCCTCGTCCTGCTCCCAATACCAGTCCGACGAGAGCTCCGTCAGGCCGCGGAAGCGCTCCTCGCTCTGACGCGTCGCGGCCTCGGCTTCGCGCCGTGCCATCAGCTGGCCGATGAGGCGGCCGATGTTCATCGCCGTTTGCTGCAGCCACGGATCGGGCTCGCGCCGCTGGGCGCTGTAGAGCTCGATCACGCCCAGGACTTGCTCGCCCAGCAGTATCGGGAAGGCCACCGCGCCCTTGAGGCCGGCCCGCTCGGCGTGGGGCGCGCGCAGGAACGCGGGCTCCCGGGATGCATCGGGAAGCCACACCGAGATGCCGGTCGCGAGCACCTGCCGGATGAACCCGCGCCGATCCGGGGCATAAGTCGACTGCGCGCTCACCGTGAGGAAGGCGCGGATGCGTTCGTCGTCGATCGACCAGGTCTCGATCGAGTGCAGGCGGTTGTCGCGCTCGTCGAGGCTCCAGCGCGCGGCGCATGCCCAATCGAGGCGCTCGCACATGACACGCAGGATGCCGCGCACCGCGTCGTGGATCGACTCGCTGCCGCCGAGGTAGCGCGCCGCGGCATGCTCGATCGCCTCGCGCTGCTCGGCGCGCTTGCGGTCGGTGATGTCGACGATGGTACCGATGAGGCCGTGCACCTGCCCGCTTGAATCCGTGAAGGTCGCCTTGGAGAAGAGCGTATGGCGGGTGCGGCCGTCGCGAAGCGGGAGCGCGATCTCATAGGACTGCGAGCCCGGCTCCGCCCACAGCACCCGATCCATCTCCTGGTGCCGCGCCGCGATCTCCGGCGCATGCGAGTACAGGTCCGCGGCGCTGCGGCCGATCATCGCCTCCCGAGCGACGCCGAAGAATTCCTCCCAGGCCCCATTCACCCGCAGGTAGGTGCCGTCCCTCGCCTTGAGGAACACCGGGACGGGAAGCGCCTCGATCAGCTGCTGCGCCACCTCCAGCTGGCCCGACAGCTCGCCGCTGCCGAGCGCCGCCAGCAGTGCTGAGACTTCGCGATCGGCCTTGCGCATCCCTCCTCCTTCAGGCGAACTCCCCGCCGCGTCAACCCTTCTTCGCCGCGGCCCGGATCTTGTCCAGCGTCGTATTCGGAGAGATCGCCTGCGGGTCGATCCGCACCTCGATCACCGCGGGCTTGCCGGAAGAGATGCAGCGATCGAACGCCGGGCCGAACTGCGCCGTCTCCTCGACGATCTCGCCCACGGCGCCGAACGAGCGCGCGTATGCGGCGAACTGCGGATTCTGGATGTCGGTGCCGATGACTCGCCCCGGGTAATGCTTCTCCTGGTGCATGCGGATGGTGCCGTAGATGCCGTTGTTGACGATGACGATGATCACCGCCGCCCGGTATTGCACCGCGGTCGCGAGCTCCTGGCCCGACATGAGGAAATCGCCGTCGCCCGCGAAGCAGATCACGGTGCGCTGCGGCTGCACCAGCTTGGCCGCGATCGCCGCCGGCACGCCGTAGCCCATGGCGCCGGAAGTGGGCGCGAGCTGCGTGCGGAAGCCGGTGTACGGGTGGAAGCGATGCAGCCAGGTGGCGAAGTTGCCCGCGCCATTGCAGTAGATCGCGTCCGGCGCCTTCTTGTTGAGGTAATCGACGATGTCCCACATCTGCACGCGGCCGGGGATTTCGCGGCGCGAGCTCCAGGCGACGTAATCGGCGCGCGCCTCCGCCACGCTCGACTTCCACGGCGGGTTCTCGACCGGCGTGAGCGCTGCGGCAGCCGCGGCGAACGGTCCCGGGGCCGAAAGGATGCCGAGCTCCGGCTGGTAGACGCGCCCGATCTCCTCCGAGCCCGGATGCACGTGCACCAGCTTCTGCCGCGGCACCGGCGCGTCGATCAGTGTGTAGCCGCCGGTGGTCATCTCGCCCAGGCGCGCGCCGACGACCACCAGCAGGTCGGACATGCGCACGCGCTCGGCGAGCACCGGGTTGATGCCGATGCCGACGTCGCCCACGTAGTGCTCGTGGCGGTTGTCGAGCAGGTCCTGGAAGCGGAAGGCGCAACCCACCGGCAGGTGGTTCGCTTCGATGAAGCGCTGGAAATCGCGGCAGGAGTGGGGCGTCCAGCCGCTGCCGCCGAGGATCACGAACGGGCGCTTCGCCTGCGCCAGCAGCTTCTGCAGCTGCAGCATCTGTGCGTCGCCGGGATGCGGCTCCGCCGGCACGTGGCGCCGCGCGTCCGCCACCGTGGCCTGCTGCGACAGCATGTCCTCGGGAAGCGCCAGCACCACCGGCCCGCGGCGGCCTGAAGTCGCCACCTGGAAGGCGCGCGCCACGTACTCGGGAATGCGCTCGACCGTATCGATGCGCGCGGCCCATTTCGCCAGCGGCGCGAACATCTTCGAGAAGTCGACTTCCTGGAATGCCTCGCGATCGCGGAAGTCGCTGCCGACGTCGCCGATGAAAAGCACCATCGGCGTGGAGTCCTGCATCGCGGTGTGCACACCGATGGCGGCCTGCGTGGCGCCCGGCCCGCGGGTGACGAAGCACACGCCCGGCTGGTTGGTGAGCTTGCCGTAGGCCTCCGCCATGTTGGCCGCGGCGGCCTCGTGGCGGCAGACGACGAGCTTCACCTTCTCGCGCACGTCGTAGAAACCGTCGAGCACCGGCAGGAAGCTCTCGCCGGGCACGGTGAAGGCCCATTCGCATCCCTGCACCACCAACTGCTCTACCAGCAGGCGCCCGCCCTCGCGCGATGCAGGCACCGTCATCGCTGCCTCACCATGTAGCCGCGCTTGCGCAGCATCTCCACCAGGCCTCGCTCGCCTGCGAGGTGCAGGCTGCCGACGGCGATGAAGTGGCGCTGGTTGCTGTCGTTGAGGAAGCCCTCGATCTTCTTCACCATGGCGTCGTGCCGCGACCAGATGAATTTCTCCTCGAACTCGCGCGCGCCCGGCACGCTTTCGTTGTACTTGCGCGCGATCTCGAGCATCGCCTTCGGATCGCCGCCCTGCCACGCGCCCACCATGCCCTTGATCTGCTCGCTGGTGAGGTCGCTCTCCAGCGCCGCCACCGTGCCGACGAAAAGCTGGCGATTCTCGACGTCGGTGAGCGACTCCATCAGCTTCACCTGGGTCGCGACGCCCTCCAGCTCGAGCACCGGCTTCAGCTCGGCCCGCGCCTTCTTGATGAGGTACTGCTCGATGCCGTACTGCGGGAAGAAGCCGTTGCGCGCCCACTCGCTGAAGACCAGCAGCGACACCGCCATGAAGGGCTTCATGGGTGCCACCAGCTCCTCGCGCAGGCCGTAGCGCGGCAGCAGCTTCACGAACCGCAGGTAATCGTCGGCGGGGACGTGGTCCTTGAGCTTGTCGGGCGGCGTGAGCGTCATGACCGAGCCGGTCTTGGCGAGCGCGGCGGTGTCGGTGACGTCGGCCTCGACCACCAGCACGCGGGCTTCCTCGAGCGCTTCCTCGACGCGCTGCGGCAGCGGGTACCAGCTCTCCTTGCCGGCGTGCACCGTGCCGTAGAGATACACGCGGTTGGTGAGCGAGCTCACTTCCCAGAGATAGAGGTGCTGCGCGAACGCGGGAGCGGCGAGGGCGAGCGCGAAAAGCGCGAGCAGGAAACGCACGGGGAAGGCCATGGGCCCATTGTACAATCGGCCCGAAAGTGGCTGTCCCGATCCCAGGAGGAGAAAACGACATGCAACGCAC
>DATLEL010000467.1:0-4805 GCA_035525255.1 Usitatibacter sp. | reverse complement strand
CTGCTACTCGTGCCACCTGTCGTGGACCACGAGCTGCGCCGGTTGCCACCTGCCGATCCAGGCCAACTGGAAGACCGAGCGCAACCATTACGAGGGCGGCGAGACGCGCA
Organism: Usitatibacter sp.; assembly: GCA_035525255.1. Taxonomy (GTDB): domain Bacteria; phylum Pseudomonadota; class Gammaproteobacteria; order Burkholderiales; family Usitatibacteraceae; genus Usitatibacter. The sequence goes on along the minus strand of DATLEL010000467.1, from coordinate 4,695 downwards.
ACTTCGCGACCTACAACCCGCAGGTCGCGCGCGACGACATGTTCCAGCTCGGCCGCCACGGGCCGGTGAAGGGCTCGCGCGTCGCACCCGTGCGATCGTCGTCGGCGCTGGTGCTTTCGTCGACCAATGCGAGCCGCGAGCGCATCTATGTACAGCAGCCGCCGGTGTCGGCCAGCGGCTTCTCGTCGCAGGCCTTCGCGCCGCACTACCCTCACACCGAGAGGAAGACCGAGACCAAGGGCTGCGCCGACTGCCACGTCTCGGCCGCGAACGACAACAATGCGATCCTCGCGCAGCTCATGCTGCACGGGACCAACTTCGTGAATTTCGTGGGCTTCAACGCCTGGGTCGGCGCCGAGGGCCACGTGCAGGGCGTGCAGGTGACCGAGTGGGACGAGCCGCAGGCGGTGATCGGCAGCTACCTGCACCGGCATGCCTACCCGGACTGGTTCGCGGCCCACGAGAAGCGCGGCGCCCGCCTCCCCGAAGCGCACGACCACGCGACGCGGGGTGCGGTCGGCTGCGTGGCGCTTCGCGGCGAGTACCTGTTCGCCGCCGAGGGCCCCGGTGGGCTGCGCGTCTACGACGTGGCCTCCATCGCCAACAAGGGCGTCTCGCAGCGCATCGTCTCGGCGCCGTTCTCGCCGCTGGGGCACGACACCCATGTGGCCTCGAAGGACGCCACCTGCGTGGCACTCCCCACCAACCAGCCCATCAACCCGGCGCGCAATACCGGCGAGCTGATGCGGGTGGTGAACCAGGAGCAGCCATTCCACCCGATCTACCACTATGCCGTGGTGACCGACGCGGCGGAGGGCCTGATCCTCGTCGACGTGGACACGCTCGCGGATGGCGAGCCGCGCAACAACTTCCTCAAGCGCGCCCGGGCGTGGAATCCCGACGGGGTCTTGACGGGTGCGCGGCACGTGACGCTCGGCGGCCATCTGGCGTACGTGGCGACGCCGACGGCCCTGGTGGTCGTGGACCTCGACCAGCCGCTCGAGCCGCGCATCGTCGCGCGCGTGCCGCTCGACGCGCCGCGCGCGAGCGCGCTGCAGTTCCGTTATCTCTTCGTCACGACAGCTGCCGGGCTCGAAGTGCTCGACGTGACCTTGCCTGCAAAGGCGCGCCGGGTCGAAGGCGCGCGCGTGGCGCTCGCGGATGCGCGCGGCCTCTACGTGGCGCGCACCTATGCCTACGTAGCCGCGGGCCGCGAAGGGCTCGCCATCGTGGACGTCGAGAAGCCGGAGACGCCGCGACTCCTCACGCGCTTCACCGCCGACGGCAAGCTGGACGATGCACGCGACGTGGTCGTGGGCTCGACCAACGCCTCGCTGTTCGCGTACGTGGCGGATGGCAAGAACGGGCTCAAGGTGGTGCAGCTCACCTCGCCGGAAATCCAGCCCAAGTTCTACGGCTTCAGCCCCGAGCCCCGCCCGCGGCTGATCGCATGGAAGGAGACCGCCTCGCCCGCGCGCGCGCTGGCAAAAGGGCTCGACCGCGATCGCGCGGTGGACGAGACCGGCGGGCAGATCGCGGTGTTCGGCCGCATCGGGGCCCGGCCTTTCACGCTCGAGGAGCAGCGGCGTTTCTATCTGCGCCCTGACGGCACGGTGTGGACCGTGAAGGATGCGCCATGACCTGGAAAAAGTACCTGGTACTTTTATTCCTGGCGCCGGCATTCGGGACTTCGCATGCCCAGACGCTTCCTTATGAAGCCAAGGGCCAGCATCTCGGCGTGGTGAACTGCGCCAACAGCCTCTGCCACGGGTCGGTATCGCCGTGGAAGGACTCCAACATCCTCCAGAACGAATACGTCACCTGGTCGCGGGTCGACAAGCACGCCACGCGCGCATACCAGGTGCTGTTCAACGAGCGCTCGAAGCGCATCGTCGCCAACCTCGGCTACAAGGAGCCGGCGCACCAGGTGAAGCTATGCCTCGACTGCCATTCGCACAACCCGCCGGCCTCTCGCCGCGGCGAGCGCTTCAAGGCGACCGACGGCATCTCGTGCGAGGCGTGCCACGGCCCTGCCGAAGGCTGGATCCGCTCCCATGTGGCCCCCGCCGCGAGCCACGCCGATAACCTGGCCCACGGCCTCTATCCCGCCAGCGACCCGGTGGCGCAGGCGAAGCTCTGCCTCTCGTGCCACTTCGGCAACAAGGACAAGTTCGTCACCCACCGCATCATGGGCGCGGGGCACCCGCGCATGAGCTTCGAGCTCGACACGTTCTCGCAGACGCAGCCGCCGCACTTCGTGATCGACGCCGACTGGGTGAAGCGCAAGGGGGAATGGGACACGGTGCGCGTCTGGGCGATCGGGCAGGCGCTGGCGGCTTCCGAGCTGCTGGAAGTGCTGCTGGACCCGAAGCGCTCCCGCGACGGGCTTTTTCCGGAGCTGGTGGTGTTCGACTGCCACGCCTGCCACCACTCGATGCGCGACCTGCGCTGGAACTCGGGGAGCGGGGCCAGCCCCGGGCGCATCCGCCTCAACGACGCCAACCTGCTGATGCTGCGGCAGATCGCGCGCCGCTCGTCCCCGGGCGTGGATGCCGAGGCGTTCGAGGCGCGCATCGCCGAGCTGCACCGCGCCGTGGCGGGCGATGGGGGCGATCCGCTGGAAGCCGCGCGCGCCTTGCACCGCACGTTGGAGGGGCTGGTGCGCCACCTCGCCACGCGCCGGTTCACCTCCGCCGACCTGCGCGGCATGCTGCAGGGATTGGTGGACGATGGGCTGAATGGCCGATATCGCGACTACGCCGGGGCGGAGCAGGCGACAATGGCGATCGGCAGCCTCATGGACTTCCTGGTGAAGCGCGGCGAGGTGCGCGACGTGCGCGGCGCCAACGCCGCGTTCGACCGGCTGCACGAGGCGGTGAAGGACGACGAGAAATTCAGCCCCGCGCGCTTCGGGCAGGCGCTGCGGGAGCTTGGAACCTTGCTGGGGAGATGAATGGCTAGCACTTTCGACGAACGCACCGAGTTCCGGTGGCTCAAGATCGGCATCATCGGCTCGGGTCCCGCGGGGCTTTCGGCCGCCGCGCACGCGGCCGAGCTCGGCGTGCCGCACGTCCTCCTCGAAGCCGAGGACCACGCCTGCAACACCATCTACAAGTACCAGAAGGGCAAGCACGTGATGGCGGAGCCGCAGGTGCTGCCGTTGCGCAGCCCCATGCCCTTCGGCGCCGGCAAGCGCGAGACGGTGCTCCATGGCTGGGACGAGGCCCTGTCACGGCTCAAGGTCAACGTGCGCTACGGGGCCCCGGTGGCTTCCATCGGCGGCGAGGATGGCGCCTTCGAGATCCGCACCCGCTCGGGGGAGATCTTCTATTGCCGCAAGGTGGTGCTCGCCATCGGCGTGCAAGGCAACCTGCGCAAGCTGGGCGTGCCCGGCGAGGACTTGCCCAACGTGCAGTACCAGCTGGACGATCCCGACGAGTACGTGGACGAGACCATCGTGGTGGTGGGCGCGGGCGACGCGGCGATCGAGAACGCGCTCGCGCTGGCCGAGAAGAACCGCGTGATCCTCATCAACCGCAACGAGGAGTTCGCGCGCTGCAAGGAGGGCAACCTCACCCTGGTCACCAGCGCCATCAAGGACGGGCGCATCGAGTGCCGCTACGGCACATCCGCCCTCAAGGTGGAGAAGAGCGACGGCGACACGCCGCTCGCCTTCAGCGTGAAGGCGCCGGCCGGGCCCGACCTGATCGAGTGCCATCGCATCATCGCGCGCCTCGGGGCGACCCCGCCGCGCAAGCTGGTGGAGAGCTTCGGCGTGCGCTTCCCCAGCGAAGACCCCAACGCCGTGCCGCAGCTCTCCGACACCTACGAGTCGAACGTGAAGGGGCTCTACGTGATCGGCGCCCTGGGCGGCTATCCGCTCATCAAGCAGGCGATGAACCAGGGCTACGAGGTGGTCGAGTTCGCGCTGGGAAGGACCATCGCGCCGGCCGACGAGCCGCTGCTCGAGGCGCGCTTCCGCAATTTTTCGCGCTCGATGAACGTGGCGCAGGTGCTCGACCACATCCAGACCCACGTGCCGCTGCTGCAGGGCATCAACCGCCTGCAGCTGCGCGAGTTCATGCTCGAGAGCGAGCTCGTCACGCCGCGCGAAGGCGAGGTGATCTTCCAGCGCAACGACTACACCAACTCGTTCTACATGGTGGCGGGCGGGGAAGTGCTGGTGGAGATGCTCCAGGATGGCCGCCACGCGGGCTGGTTCCCGCTCGGGCCGGGACAATTCTTCGGCGAGCTGGGCCTCATCTCCGGGCGCCGCCGCTCCAACCTCGTGAAGGCGGGTCCCGAGTGCGTGCTGGTCGAAGCCCCGCGCCGCGCGATGCTGAAGCTCATCGCGAGCGTCGAGGCGGTGAGGAAGCAGATCGACGACACCTTCCTCAAGCGCGCGGTGCGCACCTACCTCGCGCCGATGCTTCCGGAAGCGGAGCTCGACGCGCTGCTGGTGAACGGCGTGCAGGTGAAGAAGTTCGGCGGGGGCGAGGTGCTCTTCACCGAGGGCGACGCGCCCGACGGGCTCTACCTCATCCGTCGCGGCTCGGTCACCATCTCGCGCAGGATCGCCGGGCGCGAAGTAGTGCTGTCGTACCTGTCGGCGGGCAACTACGTGGGCGAGATGGCGCTGCTGTCCGAGTCGCCCCGCACCGCGACCGTCAAGGCGGCGGTCACCACCGAGGCCGT
>DATLEL010000465.1:0-5809 GCA_035525255.1 Usitatibacter sp. | reverse complement strand
CGAGCGGGATCGAGCCGCGCGCGTGGATGGCGGTCACGGTCGGGCTGCACGTCGCCAACGGCCTGCTGGTGGCCGCGATCGCACTGGCCTCGGCGCAGCCGCGACCGGACGCGCGCGCGGTGGCGGCAGCAGCCGGCGGCGCGGCGCTGTTCCTCTTCTTCGCTCCCGGGGTCGAAGTGGCGGCGTGGGTCTCGGGCCGCTTCGACGCAGTCGCCACGCTGTTCTCGCTACTCTCGGTGCTCGCGTTCGTGATGAGCCGGCGGCGCTTCGACTTCGGCTGGTGGGCGTCGCTCGCCGCCATGGCAGCCGCGTGCCTCTCGAAGGAGTCGGCGGCGGTGGTGCCATTCGCGATCGTGCTGTATGCCCGCTTCGTGCGGACGCCATGGGACACCGGCACCAGCCTCGTCCGCTGGAGCGCGGCGTTGCGCGTGGCAGCGCCGTGGCTGGCACTCGCTCTGCTCTATCTCGCCGCCCGTTGGGCGATGTTCGGCTCGGCGACCGCGGTCTACCAGAACTCGAGCCCGCTCGCGTCGATCCTTTCGCCCGCCTACTGGCAAGGCGTTGCCGATGCGGGGCCCGATTTCCTGCGCGCGCAATTCCGGCCCACGCGCCGCTATCCGCTGTTGGTGGGCCTCACCGTGCTGCAGCTGGCGCTCGTGCTGGCGGCCGGTCCGGCGGACGCCCGCGCGCGCGGCGCGCTGCATGCGCCCGCGCTCACGGCGCTGGCCGCCGTGGCGCTGCTGCTTCCGCACATCTCGCAATTGCCACCGACGGGGCTCGGCGGCCGCCTGCTGTACCAGGCCGCGGCCTTCTACGGCATCTTCGTGGCCGTGGCGCTGCGGCACACGCGCCTGCAGCTGCCGCTCTGGGGCGTGACCGGCGCGCTCGTGCTGCTGCATGCGCTGTTCCACGCGGACGCCGTACGGCGCTGGGAGATCGCGCAGTCGCAGATGCGCGCGCTGGTGGAGGAGATCCGCCGCGTGGGCGCGAGCACCGCCCCGGGCGATTTCACCCTGGTGATGGTGCCGCTGTCGATGCAGGACGTGCCTTTCGCCGGCAACGCGCAGATGGGCCTCATGGTCCCGCCGGTGATGCCGCGCGGCACCAGCGCGCGGCTGCTGGTGCAGGCCTACGAAGAGATCCCGGAGATCCCGGCGAAGATCCGGGACGGCGTGATCCCCGGCCTGCAGCAGTTCGAAGTCGCGGAGTACCTGGCGGGCAAGCGTGCGGCGCCGGGGCCGCTCGTCTATCCCTCGCGGATCGTGTGCTGGGACGCGGCGAAGCGCTTGCTGCGCCAGCTCCCCGCGCCAGCGGCGCCCGAACCCGAGGCCTGGGCGCGGGGGCTGCGCGAGGCGATCGCGGCCTCGCCCTGCGCGCCGCTCAGATCCTGAGCTTGAGGAACAACCGTTCGGGCAGGTGGCGGATGACGAACATGATCGCCCACCAGAAGCGCGGCAGGTAGACCTCGCCGCGGCCGTGGTCGAGCGCGGCGACGATCCCGGCGGCGACCTGGTCGGGCGTAGCCCAGAGCGCGCCCTTGCGGAATGACGCCGTCATCGGCGTGTCCACGAAGCCCGGCTTGATGGTGACGACGCGCACGCCTGTGGAGTCGAGGCGGCCGCGCAGGCCCTGCAGGAACGTCGACAGCGCACCCTTGGCCGTGCCGTAGACGTAGTTGCTGCGCCGCCCGCGGTCTCCCGCGACCGACGAGATCGCGGCGATCACGCCCGCGCCCTGCGCCTCGAAGCGGTCGGCGAGCCGCGCGCAGAGCGAGGCCGGCGCGATGAAGTTGGTGCGCCACTCGGCGAGCGTTCGATCGAAGGAGCGCTCACATGCGGCCTGGTCGGGGAGCGTCCCCTGGGCCAGCAGCGCGGCATCGAGCCCCCCCAGCGTTTCGAACGCTTCCGCAACCAGCGCCTCATGGCGCTCGACCACATCCAGGTCCGCGAGGGACGTGGTGACGGCGGCGCCGCGCGCCGCGAGGTCGGCTCGCACCGCCTCGAGCTTGTCGGGATCGCGCGCCACCAGGTGCAGGCGCGCGCCGCGCGATGCCAGGCGCCGCGCCACCGCCTGCGCGATCGCCGAGGTGGCGCCGAAGATCACGATGCGCTCGGGTTTCACGCGTGCACGCGCCGCCAGAGGCTGGAGGAGAACGCCGGATCCACGTGGCGCGCGAATTCTTCCAACGCCGGAAACGAGGCGCGGAAGGTGGCCGGCGACATGCGTGCGTCCTTGGCGGGATAGATCGCGCCGCCCGCGTCGCGCACGACGGCGTCGAGCCGCTCAAGCAATGCGAGGGTGGCTTCCCCGCGCATCGGCAGGTCGAGGGCGAGCGTGACACCCGGCCGCGCGAAGGACAGCAGGCCCGCGGGCTCGCGCTCGCCGAAGACTTTCAGCACGGTGAGGAAGGAAGCGCCGCCCGATCGCGCCACTTCCGCGAGCATCTCGCGCAGCTTCGACGCGGCGTCGGCACGCGGCACTACGCTCTGGTGCTGCAGGAAGCCCGCCTTGCCGTACATGCGATTCCAGCGCGCGATGCCGTCCAGCGGGAAGAGGAATTTGCGTGTCGGCTGCCGCGAGCGCCGCCATTGGCCCCCGCCCCGCGCGATGTACAGCGCGTTGAACGCGCGAACCGCATGCCGATTGAGGACCGCGGCCGGCCAGTCGAACGGGATGCCGATCCCGCTGCGCGCGGCGGGGGGAGGCTGTGTCGCATCGAGTGCCGGATTGGCGCGCATGAAGAGCCCGCGTCCGGCCGCGCCGCCGCGCGCGAGCGCATCGATCCACGCCACCGTGTACTCGTGCGCCGCCGATTCGGCCGACAGCGCGAAGAACTCATCGAGGCCCGCCATCCGCCGCGTCTCGACGTCGACCCATTGCGACGGGATGCGGCGCAGCTGGAGGTCCGCCCAGGTGATGAGGCCTGTCAGCCCCAATCCGCCGAGGGTGGCGCGAAACAAGTCGCGCTCCTCCGTCGGCGAGCACTGCACGCGGCCGCGATCAGAGCGCAACAGCTCGAAGCGGGCGACGTGGTGGCCGAAGGTGCCGGCGACGTGATGGTTCTTGCCGTGGACGTCGTTGGCGAGGGCGCCGCCGACGGTGACGTGCGCAGTGCCCGGCACCACCGGCAGCGACCAGCCATGGGGCTCGACGATCTCCAGCAGCCGCCCCAGCGGCACACCGGCCTCGCAGCGCACGACGCCGTGCTCCCGGTCGAACGCGGCCAGCCGGTCGAGCCCACGGGTCGCGAGCAGCGTGCCGCCCTCGTTGAGCGCGCTGTCGCCGTAACTGCGCGCGAGCCCCAGCGGCAGCATCGTGCCGGTCGTGGACGGCAGCGGCTGGTGGCGCCAGTACACCGGCACGATCGCTGCGTGCCGCACGCGCGGGTAGTTGCCCCAGGGAAGGACCTCCTCGGCGTCCCTCACGTCGCCGCGATCATCACGCCCGCCACCAGCAGCCCGGTGGCGTAGCTCGCCGGATCGCGCATCGCGAAGAGCAGCGGGTCCTCGTGCAGGTCGCCGCGCACCGCCAGGAGCCACGTGCGCGAAAGTCCGTACAGCAGCAGCGGCACCGCGAACCACAGCAACGCCGGCTTGCGATAGAGCGTGACCACCTGCGGGCTGGTGATGTAGAGCGCGAACACCAGCGCCGAGAGGCAGGCGCAGCCGATGCCCAGCATCGCCAGCACCGGGCCATCGCGCGGCCCGTAGCCGCGGCCGCGCACGTGCGCCTCTTCGCGCGCGGCGACGTTGCCCACCTCGACGTAGCGCTTCACCAACGCGATCGACAGGAAGGCGAACAGCGAGAACGCGAGCAGCCAGTGGGACACCGGCACCGCGATCGCCGCCGCGCCGGCGAGGATGCGCAGCGTGTAGAGGCCGGCCAGCACGAAGACATCCACGAGCGCCGCGCGCTTGAGCCACAGCGAATAGGCGAGATTGGCGGCGAGGTAGGTCGCGAGCAGCGCGCCGACGCGCGCGGGAAGCGCCGCACAGGCGAGTGCGGTGCCGGTCAGCAGCAGCGGGAGCAGCACCAGCGCCGCGGCGATCGGCATCTCCCCGGCGGCGAGGGCACGGTGCCGCTTCATGGGATGGCGCCGGTCGTCCTGCAGGTCGAGGAGGTCGTTCACGAGATAGACCGCGGAAGCGGCGAGGCAGAAGGCGGCGAAGGCGAGGCTCGCTGCACCGAAGGCGGCGGCGTCCAGCAGCCGGTGCGCGGTGGCGAGGGGCACGAACACCAGCAGGTTCTTCGCCCACTGGTACGCACGCATCCCGCGCAGCCACGCCCCCACGCCGGCGCGCTCGCGCTTCACCACGATCGCCTCACGCGCGCGATTCCACACCGGCACGTCGTGGCGGTCCTCGCCGGCGTAATCGAATCCCCGCTCCCCGAAGCGCTCGACCAGCGCGCGCGCCTTGGCCTGCGCCTTGAGGTTGTGCACGCCATCGCTCGCCATCACGCCGGTGAACACCCCAAGGTGGTCGGCGATGCGTTCCGCGACGAGGCGGTCGGTCGCTGTCACCAGCCAGACGGGCCGGCCCGCGGCATGCTCGCCGCGCAGCCTGGCGAGCAGTGCCTCATCGTATGGGAGCGCGGCTACGTCGACTTCGCCGCGGAGCGCAAGCTCGCGCTTGAGGGCGGCGCGCCCGCGCAGCAGCCAGAAAGGCAGCGCCACCGCTAGCCACGGCGCCCGCTTGAGCGCCGCGGCCAGGGTCTCCAGCAGCATGTCCGACTTGAGCAGCGTGCCGTCGAGGTCGACGCACAACGGCACTTCGGCCCCCGGGCCGTGGTGGGACGCGTCCACGGCCGGCTCGATTATTTGACCGTCACCCAGGTCGCTTGCAGCCAGTTGTCGGCGCGGTGGATGGCGGTCACGTTGGCGCGCGATGCCCACGGGATCACCTGCAGGTGCAGGGGGATCATGTAGACGTTGTCATGGAAGTGCTGCATCGCCTTGTTGATGGTCTGCTGGCGGCGCTTCACGTCGACGTCGCCCTTGGCGTCGTCGATCATGGCGTCGAACGCGGCGTCCTTGTAGTTCCCCCAGTTGTAGTCGCCGTCGCCCTTGTCGTTGCGGCTGTGGAGCACGGGCTGCAGGGTGAAGATGGCGTCGGTGGTGGCGCCGCCCCAGCCCAGCATGCAGAAGCTCACCTCGAGGCGTTGCGCCTTCGGGAAATACTGCGCGCGCGGGATTGCGTTCAGGTTGATCTTCACGCCGATCTTCGAAAGCATCGCCGCGACCGCCTGGCAGATCTTCTCGTCGTTGATGTAGCGGTTGTTCGGGCAATCCATGCCCAGCTCGAAGCCGTCGGGATAACCCGCCTCGGTCATGAGCTTCTTGGCGGCATTCACGTCGAAGGGATAACGCTTGTCCATCTCCTTCGGGATGCCGGCCTTCTCCGGGTTGGGCAGGTTGATCGCCGTCGGCACCGACAGCCCGCGCATCACCGAGCGCTTGATCGCCTCCACGTCGATGGCCTGGTAGAAGGCCTGGCGCACCCGCTTGTCCTTGAAGGGGTTCTTGCCCTTCACGTTCGAGTAGAGCAGCTCGTCGCGCGCCTGGTCCATCTGCAGGAAGATGATGCGGTTCTCGCGTCCCTCGTAGAGCTTGACCGACTTTTCCTGCTTGAGCTTGTCGATGTCCTGCACCGGCGGGTCCAGGACGAAGTCGATGTTGCCCGACAGCAGCGCGGCCATGCGGGTGCCCGGTGCGCCGATCGGCGTGTAGACGATGTCGTCGACGTTGCCGTCCCAGTAGTTCTTGCCGGCCTTGAGTCCCCACCAGTTCGGGTTCTTCTTGAAGACGCTC
>DATLEL010000241.1:0-2967 GCA_035525255.1 Usitatibacter sp. | reverse complement strand
GTTGGGGAGGAGGTAGATGCCGCGGCGGCGCGCGAGCTCCAGCGCGGGCTTGGGCGTGCGGCTCGCCGGCGTCGCCATGTCGCCGGCGGCCGTTACGGCCCGGGCAGCTCGGCGAGGACCGTGCTGCTCGCCTTCACCGAGTCGCCGATAGCCACCCGCGCGCGCGATCCGGGCGGCAGGTATACGTCGACCCGCGAGCCGAAGCGGATGAAGCCATAGCGCTGGCCGCGCGTCAGGCGATCTCCGGCCTTCACGTAGCAGAGGATGCGCCGCGCGATGAGCCCCGCCACCTGCACGCAGGTGATCTCGGTGCCGTCGTCAAGCTTGAGCAGCAGCGCGTTGCGCTCGTTGTCCGACGAGGCCTTGTCGAACGCGGCGTTCACGAAGAAGCCCTTCGAATAGATGACGTCGGTGATGGCACCGTCCACCGGGGAGCGCTGCGAGTGCACGTTGAAGACGTTCATGAAGATGCTCACCTTGAACGCCTTCCTCTTGCGGTAGGGATCCATCACCTCGCCCACGACGATCACCTTGCCGTCGGCGGGGCAGAGGATCTCGCGCCTGCCTTGCGGGATCACCCGGGGCGGGTCGCGGAAGAACTGCAGCACGAAGAACGTCGCCAGCCACAGCGGCAGCGACCACCAGCCGAAGAACGTCGCCACCAGCACCGAGGCGACCAGCAGCAGGATGATGTACGGGACGCCTTCGACGGCGACGATCGGATGGGGCCAGTTCTTCATCTCGCTCTCGCGCCTAGTTGCGGGTGGTATCGACCAGCTTGTTCTTCCGGATCCACGGCATCATGGCGCGCAGCTTCTCGCCCACCTTCTCGATGTCGTGTTCCGCCAGCAGGCGGCGCTTGGCGTTGAGCGTGGGCGCGCCGGCGCGGTTCTCGAGGATGAAATCGCGCGCGTACTCGCCGTTCTGGATCGCTTTCAGGCAGTCCTTCATCGCCTGCTTGGCTTCCGGGCCGATCACCTTGGGTCCGGTCACGTACTCGCCGAACTCCGCGTTGTTGGAGATCGAGTAGTTCATGTTGGCGATGCCGCCTTCGTAGATCAGGTCCACGATGAGCTTGGTTTCGTGCAGGCATTCGAAGTACGCCATCTCCGGCGCGTACCCCGCATCGACCAGGGTTTCGTAGCCCGCCTTGATGAGCTCGACGATGCCGCCACAGAGCACCGTCTGCTCGCCGAAGAGGTCGGTCTCGGTCTCCTCGCGGAAGTTGGTCTCGATCACGCCGCCGCGCGTGCCGCCGATGGCCGCCGCGTACGACAGCGCCAGCGCCTTGGCCTTGCCGGATGCGTCCTGGTGGATGGCGATGAGCGCCGGCACGCCGCCTCCCTGGGCGTAGGTGGAGCGCACCAGGTGGCCCGGCCCCTTGGGAGCGATCATCACCACGTCGATGTCGGCGCGCGGCACGATCTGCTTGAAATGGATGTTGAAGCCGTGCGCGAAGGCGAGCGTGGCCCCCTTCTTGATGTTGGGCTCGATCGATTCCTTGTAAACCGCGGCGTGGTTCTCGTCGGGCAGCAGCACCATCACGAAATCCGCGCCCTTCACCGACTCGCCCACGTCCTTCACCGCGATCTTGGCCTTCTTCACCTTTTCCCACGACGCGCCGCCGGGTCGCAGTCCCACGGTGACCTTCACCCCCGAGTCGGTGAGGTTCTGCGCATGCGCGTGCCCCTGGGAGCCGTAGCCGATGATCGTGACCTTCTTGCCCTTGATGAGCGAGAGGTCGGCGTCCTTGTCGTAATAGACCTTCATGTGCGTATTCCTTGTCGGTTTCCTAGACCTTCAGGACCCACTCGCCTCGCCCGATGCCGGATACGCCGGTTCGGACCGTCTCCAGGATCGCGCTGCGGTCGAGCGCTTCGAGGAAGGCGTCGAGCTTCTCCGTGGTGCCGGTGAGCTCGATGGTGTAGGTCTTGTCGGTGACGTCGATGATGCGCCCGCGGAAAATGTCCGCGGTGCGCTTGATTTCTTCGCGGTCCTTGCCCGCCGCACGGACCTTGACCAGCATCAGCTCGCGCTCGATGTGCTTGCCCTCGGAGAGGTCGACCACCTTCACGACGTCCACCAGCTTGTTCAGCTGCTTGGTGATCTGCTCGACGATCTCGTCGGAGCCGGTGGTGACGATGGTCATGCGCGACAGCGAACGGTCCTCGGTCGGCGCCACGGTGAGGGTCTCGATGTTGTAGCCCCGCGCCGAAAACAGCCCGGCCACGCGGGAAAGGGCGCCCGCCTCGTTTTCCACGAGGATGGAGAGGATGTGGCGCATGGCTACAGCTCTTCCGAAAGGATCATCTCCGACATGCCCTTGCCGCCGGGCACCATCGGGAAGACGTTCTCGGTCTGGTCGGTGATGAAGTCCATGAACACCAGGCGGTCCTTCAGGGCGAAGGCCTCCCGCAGCGCGCCCTCGACGTCGCCGGGCTTGTCGATGCGCATGCCCACGTGGCCATACGCCTCGGCGAGCTTCACGAAGTCGGGCAGCGAGTCCATGTACGACTCGCTGTAGCGGTTGCCGTGGAAGAACTCCTGCCACTGCCGCACCATGCCCATGTAGCGGTTGTTCAGGTTCACGATCTTCACCGGCAGGTGGTACTGCTTGCAGGTCGAGAGCTCCTGGATGCACATCTGGATCGAGGACTCGCCCGTCACGCAGGCCACGTCGGCATCCGGGAACGCGAGCTTCACGCCGAGCGCGTACGGCAGGCCCACCCCCATCGTGCCCAGCCCGCCCGAGTTGATCCAGCGGCGCGGCTTGTCGAAGCCGTAGTACTGCGCCGCCCACATCTGGTGCTGGCCCACGTCGGAGGTGACGAAGGCTTCGCCCTTCGTGATCCTGTGCAGCGTCTCGATCACGAACTGCGGCTTGATCAGCTCGGACTTGCGGTTGTAGCGCAGGCAATCCTTCGCGCGCCACTCGTCGATCTGCTTCCACCATTCGGCGAGCGCCAC
>DATLEL010000461.1:0-2936 GCA_035525255.1 Usitatibacter sp. | reverse complement strand
ATCGCCTCGAGCTACGACCGCTTCCACGACTTCGAGCGCACCATGCAGCTCAACTACTTCGGCAGCCTGCGGCTCATCATGGGCTTCATGCCGTCGATGGTGGCCCAGGGGGGCGGGCACATCATCAACATCTCCTCCATCGGCGTGCTCACGCGGGCGCCGCGATTCTCCGCGTACGTGGCCTCGAAGGCGGCGCTGGACGCATTCTCCGACTGCGCGGCGAGCGAGTTCATCGACAACAACGTGCACTTCACCACCATCAACATGCCGCTGGTGAAGACGCCGATGATCGCGCCCACCAAGCTCTACAACAACATGCCGACGCTATCGCCCGAGCAGGCCGCCGACCTGGTGGTGGAGGCCATCGTCTACCGCCCCGTGCGGGTCGCGACGCGGTTGGGGATCTTCGGCGAGGTGCTGCACGCGGTCGCCCCGAAGGCGACCCAGATCATGCTCAATACCGCATTCCGCATGTTCCCCGACTCCGGCGCGGCACAGGGCAGGAAGAAGGATGGCACGGCGAAGGAAGTAGAGCTCACGCCGGAGCAGATCGCGTTCGCGCAGATCACGCAGGGCATCCACTGGTAACCGGAGGGATTCGACATGTCAGAGCTCAAGCCCGGCGACGCGGCCCCGGATTTCACCGCCAGCACCACCGACGGCAAGCGCGTCTCCCTCAAGGATTACCGTGGCAGGAAGCTGGTGATGTACTTCTATCCGCGCGACGACACGCCGGGCTGCACCCGGCAGGCGTGTTCCCTGCGCGACCACAACAAGGAGATCGCGGCCAAGGGAGCCGCGATCCTCGGCGTGTCGACGCAGGGCGAAGCGTCGCACCGCAAGTTCACCGACAAGTACCAGCTCAACTTCCCGCTGCTCGCCGACACCGATGGCGCCGTCGGCCGCGCCTACGGCACGCTCGGCGGCGGCGGCATGATGGACAAGCTGAAGTCGGCCATCGGCGCGGCTAAGCGCGTGACCTTCATCATCGATGAGAACGGACGCATCGCCCACGTGCTCGACAAGCCCCAAGTCGGGCGCCATGCCGAGGAGGTACTGGCGCTGCTCTAGGACCCGCGCAGCTCGGCGAGCAGCACCTCGCCCAGCTCGCGCGAGGCCAGGATGCCGACGTGACCCAGCCCGGTGAGGGCCACGTTGCGCGCCCAGGGGAGCTGGCTCGTGTCCTGCGGCGCCACCATGTTGTCGTGCCGCGTATAGATCGATAGCGCCGGCACCCCGGGTCCCGCGTCCCCCTCGAAGGCCTCCAGCGCGCGCAGGAATTCGCTGTCGCGCGCCATCTGCCGCGCGTTGGCGCCCATGCCGAACGTCGCCAGCGCAGTGCCGCGATGCGGACTTGCGATGGTCACCAGGCGTTCCACGCGCGCCCCGCCACGCACGCGCAGGTACTCGCGTGCCGCGAGCCCCCCCATGCTGTGGCAAACCAGGATCACGCGCGGCTGCCGCGAGCTTGCGCAGACTTCCTCGATCCGCTCGTGCAGCTCCGCGGCGAAGCGCTCGATGGTGGCGAAGGTGGCGCTGAAGTTGCCCGTGTAGACCGCCCGGCCGGAAGACGCGTCGAGGGTGCGCACCAGCGTGCGGAAGTAGCCGCGGTTGGAGAAGAACCCGTGGACGAGCAGCACCGGCGTGCGCGATACGGGGCCGGCGGGATCGCGCCGTACCAGCAGCTTCTCCAGCGGCAGGTAGAGGAAGTTGTCGGCGAGCAGCGCGCGCCACTCGAGCCAGAGCAGCCGCAGCGCGCCCGCGAACTGCAACGATCGCCGTGGCGATCGATGCGTCCAGGCGAGAAGCATGGTCATCGCCACCATCGCCAGGCGGACGCCCAGCGCGACGGCGATGGCCAGAAGGATCACGCTCCCCACGCTCCAGCCACGCAATGCGTGCAACCACGCCCCGGACGTGGCGTAGCCGAGGAGCTCCAGCAACAGGCCGGCGAAGACGAGGCGCGACAGCATGGCGCGGCGAGTATATCGGGCGGCCGCGCCGCACCCCCATGCTAAGATTTCGCGCTTCCGCGACGCTCCATCAAGAACACAGAATGCCGCTGCACGCCGCAACGATCTTCGTCAGCGCGTTCCTGCTGTTCCTCGTCCAGCCGCTCCTCGCCAAGCAGATCCTGCCATGGTTCGGCGGCGCGGCCATCGTCTGGACTCTTTGCATGGTGTTCTTCCAGCTGGTGCTGCTGCTGGGCTACGCCTACGCCCACTGGCTTACCAGCCGGGTGCGCGCCGACCGGCAAGGGCTCGTGCACGTGGCGCTGCTGCTGGCGAGCCTCGTCTTCCTGCCGATCATGGCCGATGCCGGATGGAAGCCTGCCGGCGACGACAACCCGGTGCTGCGCATCCTGGCGCTCCTCTTCGCGACGGTGGGCCTCCCCTACTTCCTGCTCTCGTCGACGAGCCCGCTGGTGCAGGCCTGGTTCGCGCGCGCGTTTCCCGGCTCGAGTCCCTATCGACTGTTCGCGCTCTCGAATTTCGCCTCGTTCCTCGCGCTGCTGGGCTATCCGTTCCTGTTCGAGCCGTGGTTCGGCACGAGGGAGCAATCATGGTGGTGGTCGGCGGGCTATGGGCTCTTCGTGATCCTGTGCGGCGCGCTTGCGTGGGCGAGCCGCCGGCTGCCCGCACTGGACGTCGAAGGCGGGCAGATCGCGGCGACGGCCCATGAGCCCCGCCCACGCGGCCGCCAGATCGCGCTTTGGCTCGCGCTTTCGACCATGGGTTCGGTCACGCTGCTCGCGGTCTCGAACCACCTCACGCAGAACATCTCGTCCATTCCGCTGCTGTGGGTGATCCCGCTGGCGGTCTACCTGCTCACGTTCATCCTCTGCTTCGAGGGGAGCCGCTGGTACCGGCGCGACATCTACCTCGGCAGCCTCGCGTGGATGCTGTGCGTGATGGCGTGGTTCCTCGCCGACAAGA
>DATLEL010000449.1:0-2758 GCA_035525255.1 Usitatibacter sp. | reverse complement strand
CTGGTCGACGACCTGCTCGACGTGTCGCGGCTCGAGCTCGGCAAGGTGGAGCTGCGGCTCCAGGAGATCGACCTCAACAACTGCGTCTCCGCGGCAGTGGAAGCCTGCCTGCCGATGACCAGCGCCCAGGGCCATTCGGTGGACGTGAAGCTCGCGCCGCAGCCACTGGTCATCCGCGCCGACCCGGTACGCATCGAGCAGGTGTTCGGCAACCTGGTGGTCAACGCGGCCAAGTTCACGCCGCGGGGCGGCTTGATCACCGTATCCTCGAGAGCAGAAGACGGCGAGGCCGTCGTTCGCGTAATGGACAACGGCATTGGGGTGAAGCCCGAGATGGTCGATGCCGTGTTCGAGCTCTTCACCCAGGACAACAGCACCATCGCGCGGACCGAAGGAGGGCTCGGCATCGGCCTCACGCTGGTGAAGCGCCTGGTGGAGCTCCACGGCGGCAACGTGCGTCTCTCGAGCGGGGGTATCGGCAAGGGATCGACCTTTCGCGTCGGGCTCCCGTTGATCGCGTCGGCATCGGTCGCCGAGCCCGTGGAGCAGCCTCCCAGCGCAGCAGCCCCTCGCCGTCGCGTCCTGGTGGTGGAGGACAGCCCCGACATCCGCGAATCCATGGGGATGCTGATGTCGATGTGGAACCACGAGGTGATGTTCGCCGCGGACGGCGCCGAAGGCGTAGTGCGCGCGCTCGCGGAGGAGCCCGAGGTGGCGCTGATCGACATCGGCCTGCCGGGGCTGGACGGCTACGAGGTCGCGCGCGCCATCCGCGACAGCGCGTCCGAATGGGCCGCGCGCGTGAAGCTGATCGCGCTCACCGGGTATGGCCAGGCATCCGATCGCGAGCGCGCGCTGCAGGCGGGCTTCGACATGCACCTCCTGAAGCCGGTGGATCCCGTGCAGCTCGAGCGGCTGCTGGACGACACGCGCTCGATCCGGCACTAGGCCGGCACGGTGCTCCGCAGGTCGCGGATGATCGTCCCGACGCGCGCTGTCTCCTCTTCATGGGGCTGGTCGCGCCAACTCTCCGCCAGGCCGGCCTCATACCAGCGTTTCATCGACGGCAGCGCCAGGAGGCGGCGTGCGTATTCCGCTGCGGGGCCCGGCAAGTCCAATCCGTAGGTCTGCACCCGGAAGGCCACCGGGCAGAAGAACGCGTCCACGGCGGTGAAGGCGCTACCCGCGAGGAATGGGCCGCCGAAGCGCTGCAGCCCTTCGTTCCACAGTTGCCCGATGCGCGCCAGGTCGGCGCGCAACGCATCGGAAGGCGCGTTCAACTTCACGCGCAGGCCGCAGTTCATGGAGCACTCGCCGCGCAGCGCGGAAAAGCCGCTGTGCATTTCGGCGGCGGCGCTCCTCGCCCAGGCGCGCGCGTCGTCGTCCGCGGGCCACACGCCGGGGTGGCGTTCGGCGAGGTACTCGGCGATCGCGTAGGAATCCCACACGACGCGCTTGCCGTCGTGCAGGCACGGCACCTTGCCCGACGGTGACTTTCCTCCGGCGCCCCTGAAGCCGTCACCGAAGACGTGCAGCTCCTCCCGGAACGGGATGGCGCGCTCGGACATGAGGACCCAGGGCCGGAGCGACCAGGACGAGTAGTTCTTGTTGCCGATGTGAAGGGTATACATGCGTCCCATCGTACGATCCGTGCCGCCGGGCGCCAAGCGAATTCCGTTGCCAAGCATGTGAGCGGGATTCGCTTCAGTCGTCGAGGCGCACCACCAGCCCTTCGTCGGGGCGCAGTTGCACCTCGCCGTGGATACGCTCGCCTTCACGGTCCATGGCGGTGGAAAGGGCGACGGTGCCTTGCCGCGGGCAGCGCAGCGAATGGGGATGGGGACCGAGGTTGAGCGCCACCAGGAAACTCGATTCGTCGCTGCGCGCGCGGCGCAGGTACGCAAGCACGTCGCCCGCCGCCTCCACCGGTTCGAAGCGGCCCACCTCGAGTGCCGCCTCGCCGCGGCGCAGTGCGATGAGCCGCTGGTAGAGTGCCAGCATCGAGCGGCCGTCACGCTGCTGTGCCTCGACGTTGACGCGCGCGAAATCCTCCGCCACCGGCAGCCACGGCTCGCCTCGCGTGAAGCCCGCGTTGGGGGCGTCGCTCCACTGCATCGGCGTGCGCTCGGGGTCGCGGCCGAGCCCCTTGCCGGGGACGTTCTTCTCGAACGGGTCCTGCACGCGGTCAACGGGGATCGGCACGTCGCGCATGCCGATCTCGTCACCGTAGTAGAGCGTCGGCGTGCCTCTCAGCGTGAGCAGCAGCATCGCCGCCACGCGCGCCTGCGCAGGGCCCACGCGCGTGGCGATGCGGTGTTGGTCGTGGTTGCCGAGCACCCAGTTGGGCCAGCCGCCCTCGGGGAGGGCGGCCTCGTATTCCGCGATCAGGTTGGCGATGTGTCGCGCGTCCCAGGTCGCGGAGATGAGCTGGAAGTTGAACGGCAGGTGCGCACCCGTCAGGTCCGCGCCGTAGTACTGCATCAGCCTTTCCACCGGAAGGTAGATTTCGCCGATGATGACGCGCGCGTCGTACTCGTCGAAGAGGCGCCGCATGCGGTTCACGATCAGGTGCACCTCGGGACGGTCGGTGGTGTGCGCCGGCACGAGCGACTGGTAGGGATCCATGCCCTCGCGCCAGTGCGGGTTCGGCGGGTTGTCGCGGAACTCGTCGTCCTTCACCAGGTGCCACAGCACGTCGACGCGGAAGCCGTCGACGCCGCGATCCAGCCAGAAGCGCAGCACCCCCAGCATCGCCTCG
>DATLEL010000444.1:0-3340 GCA_035525255.1 Usitatibacter sp. | reverse complement strand
GTGCTCTACGCCGCCGACTACACCGTCCGCAAAGCGGCCTTCATGGACGACTTCCGCAAGGGCTTCCTGCCGATGTTCGGCGTGATGACGTTCATTGCGTTCGTCCTGCTGCGCGAGCCGGATTTCGGCGCCCTGGTGGTGGTGACGACCATCGCCATGTCGATCCTCTTCCTGGGCGGCCTCAACTGGCGGCTGTTCGCCGGCCTGGCGCTGCTGCTGGCGCTCGCCTTCGTGGTGCTGATCTTCTCCTCGCCGTACCGGCTGCAACGCATCCTCGGGTTCATGGACCCGTGGGCCGACGCGTACGGCAAGGGCTACCAGCTGTCGCACTCGTTGATCGCGTTCGGGCGCGGCGAGTGGCTCGGCGTGGGACTCGGGGCCAGCGTGGAGAAGCTCTTCTATCTTCCGGAAGCCCACACCGACTTCCTGCTCGCGGTGATCGCCGAGGAGCTGGGCTTCGCGGGCGTGGCGGCGGTGATCACGCTGTTCCTCTTCCTGGTGCACCGCGCCTTCGCGGTCGGCCGCCAGGCGGCGAGCCTCGAGCGCTACTACGCGGCGCTGGTGGCGCAGGGCATCGGCGTGTGGCTCGCGGCGCAGGCGTTCATCAACATGGGCGTGAACATGGGGCTCCTGCCCACCAAGGGGCTCACGCTGCCGCTGCTCTCGTTCGGCGGGACCGGCATCGTCGTGAACTGCATGGCGCTCGCGATCCTGATGCGCGTCGATTGGGAAAATCGCTACCTCATGCGCGGGGGCAAGGCATGAGCGCGCGAACCATCCTCATCATGGCGGCGGGCTCCGGCGGGCATATCTTCCCGGGCCTCGCCATCGCGCGCGAGCTCCAATCCCGCGGCTGGAGCATCCACTGGATGGGCACGCCGGCGGGCATGGAGAACAAGCTGGTCGCGCAGGCGGGGTATCCGCTGTCGCAAGTGAACATGACGGGCGTGCGCGGCAAGGGCGCGATGGCGTGGCTGGTGCTGCCGATGCGCATCCTCGCCGCGTTCTGGCAAGCCTTCCGCGCCATCCGCCGCATCCGTCCCGACGTCGTGCTCTCCATGGGCGGCTACGTCGCGTTTCCGGGCGGCATGATGGCGGCGCTTCTGGGTCGCCCGCTCATCGTGCATGAGCCGGGCGCCGTGGCGGGCATCACCAATCGCGTGCTGGCGCCGGTGGCCGATCGCGTGATCGTGGGCCTGCAGGGCGCGTTCGATCGTCCGGTGGCGCAGAAGTGGGCCGGCGCGCTGCCGAAACCGTCGCGCACCGATTGGCTCGGCACGCCAGTGCGCGACGACATCACCGCGCTCTCCCACCCCGACCAGCGCTACGCGGGCCGTTCGGAAAAGCTGCGCCTGCTGGTCGTGGGCGGAAGCCTGGGCGCCCAGACCATGAACGACTTGGTGCTGGCGGCGCTCGCCTCGATGCACGCGGACGAGCGCCCCGACGTGGTCCATCAATCGGGCGAGAAGCTCTACGAAGGCTTGCAAGCCGCCTACGCGAAAGCCGGCGTCGCCGCCGAGGTGCTGCCGTTCGTGAACGACATGGCGGCGCGCTACGCCTGGTGCGACGTGCTCATCTGCCGCTCGGGCGCCATCACCGTGGCCGAGATCGCGGCCGCCGGCATTGCTTCCATCCTCTTCCCGCTGCCGTGGTTCGTGGCCGACGAGCAGGCGGCCAACGCCGCATTCCTCGCCGAGCGCGGCGCCGGCATCGCCCTCAGGCAGCTCGAAACCCAGCCCCAACAGCTCGCGGAGATCCTGCGTGGCCTTGATCGACATCGACTCGCCGAGATGGCGCGCAAGGCTCGCGCCCTCGGCAAGCCCGACGCTACCCGGCGCTGCGCCGACGTGTGCATGGAGCTCGCCCATGCGGCATAAGGTGAAGCGCATCCACTTCGTCGGCATCGGCGGCTCGGGCATGTCCGGCATCGCCGAGGTGCTCGCGAACCTGGGCTACAGCGTGAGCGGCTCGGACCTGTCCGAGAGCAACGTCGTGCGCCGCCTGCGCCGCATGGGGATCAAGGTGGTCCTCGGGCACGATGCGTCCAACGTCGACAAATGCGACGCGGTGGTGGTCTCCTCTGCGGTGAAGCCGGACAACCCGGAAGTGGTGCGCGCTCGCGAAGCGCATATCCCGGTGGTGCCGCGCGCGATGATGCTGGCCGAGCTGATGCGCTTCAAGCAGGGCATCGCCATCGCCGGCACCCACGGCAAGACCACCACCACCTCGCTGGTCGCAGCGGTCCTGGCTGAAGCGGGGCTCGATCCCACCATCGTGATCGGCGGGCGCCTCAACTCCATCGGCACCAACGCCAGGCTCGGCAAGGGTGAATACCTCGTGGCCGAGGCCGACGAGTCCGATGCCTCGTTCCTCTACCTGCAGCCGGTGGTGTCGGTCGTGACCAACATCGACGCCGACCACATGGAGACCTACGGCCAGGACTTCGAGAAGTTGAAGTCCACGTTCGTGGAGTTCCTCGGCCACCTGCCCTTCTACGGTCTCGCGGTGGTATGCAAGGACGATCCGCACGTGCGCGCCATCATGCCGTCGATCACGCGGCCGATGCTCACCTACGGCATCGAGAGCGACGCCGACCTGCGCGCGACCAACGTGCGCTGGGACGACGGGCGCATGCGCTTCGACGCGGTGACGGTGGGCGGGAAGATGCCGGTGCTCGACGTGACGCTCAATCTTCCCGGCGTGCACAACGTGCTGAACGCGCTGGCCGTGATCGCGGTGGGACGCGAGTGCGGCGCGCCCGACGCGGCGATCGTGAAGGCGCTGGGCGAATTCACCGGCGTGGGACGGCGCTTCCAGCGCTACGGCGACATCCCGCTCGCCGCGGGCGGGACGTTCACGCTGGTCGACGACTACGGCCACCACCCGGCGGAGATGGCGGCGACCCTCGCCGCGGCGCGCGGCGCATTTCCCGGCCGCCGCCTGCTGCTCGCTTTCCAGCCGCATCGCTTCACGCGCACGCGTGATCTCTTCGAGGATTTCGTGAAAGTGCTTTCGACCGCGGACGACGTGGTGCTGGCCGATGTGTATCCCGCGGGCGAGGCGCCGATCGTGGCCGCGGACGGGCGCGCGCTGGCGCGCGCGGTTCGCGTTGCCGGCAAGGTCGAGCCGAGCTTCGTCGAGACCAGCGCCGAGATGCGTGACGCGGTGCTCGCGCGGGTGCGGGACGGCGATGTCGTGATCACCATGGGCGCCGGCTCCATCGGCCACCTCGCTCCCGAGCTCGCCGTGCCGCCGGGACCGGCGCTCGCCGTCGTCCCGGGACAGGACTGATGTCCATGGACATGAGCGACTCCAGCCATATCGCCCCCCTTCGCGGCAC
>DATLEL010000234.1:0-4111 GCA_035525255.1 Usitatibacter sp. | reverse complement strand
ATGATCCGCATCGCCGCCGAGACGCCCTGGTACGACCTCTTCTCGCGTGGCGCGCGCGACTGGCTGCGCCACAACCAGAAGGTGCGCGAGGCGGTGAAGGACAGCCTGCCCGACCTCCTAGCGGGTGCGGACCTGATGACGCGCCCGAACCGCACGGTTGCCGTGCCGGTGAAGTTCCTCGAGCACTCGCGTTTCCGCCTGGCCGATGCGTCGGTGCAGCAGGGAGCGGGCCAGGGCCGCGGCGAGCCGGGCGACGTGCTGCAGCCCGGACGCGAGGAAGGCGGCGAGCCCGGCCAGTCCGGCGGCAATGGCGAGGGCGAGATCCGCTTCGTCGTCGAGCTCAAGATCGACGAGATCGTCGACTGGCTGTGGGAGGAGCTCAAGCTCCCCGAGCTCAAGCCCAAGCGCATGGCGAACATGGACCAGTCCGAGTACATCCGCGAGGGCTGGGACAAGCGCGGCGCGCGCTCGAGGCTCGACCGGCGCCGCACGATGAAAGAAGCAGTGAAACGCCATGCTGTCCAAGGCAATACGGCTTTGAGCACGCAGGACGAGCCCCTCTCGCTCACCAACGACGACCTGCGCTTTCGCCAGCTCGTCAAGCGGCCGATGCCCGCGACGAGCGCGGCGGTGATCTTCGCGCTCGACGTCTCGGGCAGCATGGACGAGGCGCAACGCCGCCTCGCCAAGCAGTTCTTCTTCTTTGCCCTGCAGGGCATCCGGCGCCAGTACACGCGCGTCGAGACCGTGTTCCTCGCGCACGCCGCAGAGGCGTGGGAATTCGACGAAAGCCAGTTCTTCCAGGCCTCGTCGAGCGGCGGCACCGTGACTTCGAGCGTCGCGCGCCTCGCGCTCGACGTGATGGGCACGCGCTACGACCCGGGCCGCTACAACGTTTACTTCTTCTATGCCTCGGATGGCGAGAACGCATCGGAGGATCGCGACGAGGCGCGCGGCGCGCTTGCCGAGATCGCGCGGCAGGTGAATTACGCCGGCTATGTCGAGACCGGCGGCGTGTCGACCTTCCGGCCGCGCGATACGCAGCTCGCCGAGGTCTTCGCCGAGCTGAAGAGCACGGGCCTCGCGGTGGGTACCAGCCACCTCTCGTCGCAGGAAGACGTGTGGAATGCGATTCGCCAGTTCTTCACCGAGCAGGCCTCCGTTGAGTGAACTGGCCGAGTACGCCCAGCAGATAGAGGCGCTCGCCCAGCGCCTGGGCCTGGACTACTACCCGGTCGACTTCGAGGTCGCGCCGCAGAGCCTGATGACCGAGATCGCGGTCTACGGCCTGCCGGTGCGCATGCCGCACTGGTCCTTCGGCGTGCGCTACATCCACCAGCTGGTGCGCCAGAGCATGGGGCACTCGAAGATCTTCGAGGTGATGTTCCCGGGCGACCCGTGCCGCGCATTCCTCATGGACACGAACTCGACCGCCGAGAACGCGCTCGTGACCGCGCATGTCCTGGGACACGCCGACTTCTCCAAGAACAACCAGCTCTTCGCGCGCTTCCACGCCATGGCGGGCTCCAACATCGTGGAAACGGCGGCGGCGCACGCACACCGCATCCAGCTCGCGATCGAAACGCATGGCGTCGAGCGCGTCGAGCAGGTGCTCGATGCCGCGCTCGCGCTCGAATCGCACATCGACGTGGCGGGCGAGCTGCATCGCGGGCGCTATCCGGAGTTTGTCGCCGGCAAGACGAAGCCGCCGCAGTCCGCCTTCCAGCAGCGCTTCCACCAGCTGCCGGGCGTGAATACGCCGCCCGCCCCGCGACAGGGACAGATGCGCGCAAGCGTGCCACCCCACCCGGAGTACGACCTCCTGTGGTTCATCGCCAACTACGCCCCCGACCTCGAGCAATGGGAGCGCGACATCTTCCTGATGGTGCGCTGCGAGTCGTTCTACTTCTATCCGGTGTTCGCCTGCCAGATCATGAACGAGGGCTGGGCCTCGTACTGGCACGCGCGCCTGTTGAGGGAAGCGGACTTTCTTCCCCAGCCGCTCTACCTGTCGGCGATCAAGGCGCATTCGGACGTGGTGCGTCCGTTCGCGAGCGGCCAGGAAACCGCGCTCGCCATCAACCCCTCCTACCTCGGCTTCACCCTGTGGGAGCGCATCGTGGAGAAGCACGGCCTCGAGCGCGCGCGCCAGGTGCGCACCGAGGAGGACGACTTCGGCTTCATCCGCAACTGGCTCGACGAGGAGCTCGCCGAGGAATCAGGCCTGTTCGTCTACGAGGCGCGGCCCGGCGACGAGATTCGCGTCGCCACCAAGGACGTCAGCGCGATCCGCGAGGCGATCCTCGCGCCCAAGTTCAACTTCGGCGCGCCGCGCGTCGCGGCGGTCGAGCTCAAGCACGACGGCAGCCTTACGCTCACGCACGACCACGGCGGCGACGGCCGCGGGTTGGACGTCAACCGCGCGAAGCGCGTGCTCGAGTACGTGAACCGGGTGTGGCGCCGCCCCGTCAAGCTCGTCACCGTGAACGAGCGCTCCGAGGCAGTGGAAATCGCGGGCTAGAGCAGTAGCACCAGGATGATGACCAGCAGCAGGATCACGATCAGTTCGTTATTGGTCAGCGCGCCGGCCGCCACGAGCTGGTCGATTTTCCCCGCCAGCTGAAGCACCTCCGCGTCGGTCATCGCGTCGACGCGCGCCGCGGCATCCGCCCCGGCCACTCCATGGTCCGATAGCGCTTTAACCACCTCCGGACGCGCGAGCAGCGCCTTCACGCGCTCGCGTTCCGCCTGGACCGCGGGCGCTTGTGCCTCATCGGTTGCGATCATGCCGGCATGGGCTCGCGGCATCACCGCGGCGCCGGCCGCGGCCAGCGCGAAGAGCAGAAAGATCTCGACCAGGCGATTGCGCATGCGTTGCGTCATGGGACCTCCGTTGGTGTTCTTGGCGCGGTCAATATAGCGAGGGGCGGCGCTTTTTGATGCCGCCCAACGGCGACGCAAGTAGCTCTATTGCTACACTTCGGCCCCTATGAAAGCCTATGTCCTGAAGTCCGAATCGAACGGCGCCACCCTCGAGCTGCGGGAGAAGCCGACGCCGCAGCCCTCCGCCAGCCAGCTGCTGGTCAAAATTCACGCCGCGAGCATGAACCGCGGCGAGTTGATCCGCGGCCACGGGCTCGTCAAGGCCGGCGCCGAGAAGCCGGCCGGCATGGACTGCGCCGGCGAGGTGGTCGGCACGGGAGAGAAGGTAATGGGCAGGCTGCCCGGCGCGTTCGCCGAGTACGGCCTGATGGACAAGCAGGACGCGATTCCCATGCCGCCGAACCTCTCCTGGGAAGAGGCCGCGGCGATCCCGATCACGTTCAACGTGGTCTACGACATGCTCGTGCAGCAGGGCAACCTGAAGGCGGGCGAGTGGCTGCTCGTCACCGGCGTGACCGCCGGCGTGGGCGTCGCCGCGCTGCAGGCAGGCAAGGCGCTGGGCGCAAAGGTCATGGGCACCTCCGGCTCGGCAGCCAAGCTCGCGGCACTCAAGAAAATCGGCCTGGACGTCGCCCTGCAGACGCGCAAGCCCGACTTCGCGGACGCCGTGATGAAGGCCACCGACGGCAAGGGCGTGAACCTCGTGGTCAACAATGTCGGCGGCACGGTGTTCGCCGAATGCATCAAGTGCATGGCCTATGAAGGCCGCCTCGCCACTGTCGGCTACCTCGACCACACTCTGAAGGCCGAGATCGATCTCGCCGCGCTGCAGCAGGTCCGCGCATACCGACGGCACGTCGTAACGCACGTTCCACCGCTGCGGGTCGCGGTCGAGCGCCCAGGTCAGCGGCCGCGCGTTGAGATAGCCAACGGCGCCGATCCGTACGCTCACGGGATGGCCGTAAAGCGGCCGTCGCGCTCGACGGCCGAGAACCCGGCGGCTTCGATGTTGCGGCGCACCTCTTCGAGCGGCGCGCGGCGGTGGCCATCCGGTGCTTCGTCCGAGGCCGTTACGTTGTCGAGGTCGTCGGCGCCGAACGTCAGCGCGACCTGCGCGAGCTTCGGGCCGTAGCGCTGCCAGTCCACCTGGATTGACGGAATGGCCGGCGCCGCGAGGCGGCCGATCGCCACCATTTTCACGTCCTCGTATCCAGTCGTCGGCCGGAAG
>DATLEL010000423.1:0-4696 GCA_035525255.1 Usitatibacter sp. | reverse complement strand
TCCGCCGGCGGCGCCTGGGCGAGCGCCGCGCACGATGCCGCAAGCGCCAGCAACAACGCGGCGAAGGACTTCAAGGCGGGTGGGTGCGGCAAGGCAGGGTCCGGTAGCTACGCGGGCTGAAGTTCGACGTAGCGCGGCGCGGGTGGTTCACTCCCCTTCGAGATGCCCGATCCGCTTCTCCAGTCGCTCCACGGCATCGCGCAGCTCGTCCACGTCGCGCATGAAGCCCTGCACCTTGACGCGCGATGCGATGAGGGGCGACTCCTCGGTCCAGTATTCCGCCGCGCCCTGCGCGCCGCGCAGCGAGGCATCGCGTCCCCAGCGCGTGAGCTCGCGCGCCGCCGAGACGATGCGGTGGGCCGCGATGTCGCCCACGACTTTCGACAGGTCCTCCTCGACATCCCAGGTGAGGTGGCGCGCGAGGAAGGAAACCTCCTGCGCGAGCTCCATGTCGCCCTGCAGCTCGATGTCGCGGAACGCGGCTTCCTCGCGCGCGGCGAGGCGCGGGAGCAGCGCCGGCGAGATGCGCACCGTGAGGTCACGCGGGGCCCCGGGCAACGCCGCCGTCACTTCTCCCGTCGTCTGCACCGTGAATGCCGTCGTGAACGGGCCGACGTGGAACGCGACCGTGCGGCCGGCATGTGGCCGCAGCCGCTCCATGGCGAGCGGCGCCGAGCGCAGCACGTGATTCAGCGCACGCGCCGACGGGCTGGGAAAGGGCGTGCTCACAGCTTTACGCCCCGGTGCAGCGCCACCACGCCGGCGGCGAGGTTGAAATACTCGACGCGCTCCAAGCCCGCCGCGGACATCATCGACTTGAGCGTCTCCTGGTCCGGGTGCATGCGGATCGATTCGGCGAGGTAGCGGTAGGCGGCTTCATCCCGTGCGACGTACCTGCCGAGCTTGGGGAGGATGTTGAACGAATACGCGTCGTACGCGCCGCTGAGCGGCTTCCACGGCTTGGAGAATTCGAGCACGATCACGCGGCCGCCGGGCTTGGCGACGCGCGTCATTTCCGCCAGCGCCGCTTCCTTGTGCGTCATGTTGCGCAGGCCGAAGGCAACCGAGACGCAATCGAAGCTGGCGCTCCTGAAGGGCAGCTTCTCGGCGTCGCAGAGGGCGAGCGGCGCGAAGATCCCCTGGTCGATCAGCTTGTCGCGTCCCACTTCGAGCATCGCCGCGTTGATGTCGGTCATCCACACCGTGCCGGTGGGACCCACGCGCTTCGCGAACGCGGCCGCCAGATCGCCGCTGCCGGACGCGACGTCGAGCACGTTCGCGCCCGCGCGCACGCCACTCGCCTCGATGGCGAAGCGCTTCCAAACGCGGTGCAGGCCGAGCGACATGAGGTCGTTCATGAGGTCGTAGTTCGACGCGACCGAGCGGAACACGTCGCCTACGCGCTTCGCCTTCTCGCCCTCGGGAACCTGCTGGAAGCCGAAATGGGTGGCCCCCCGACGACTCGAGGGCTCGCCCTTATCTTCGGGCTCGGTCATGGCTCGCGGCCTTTACCCGCCTGTGCCAGGCGCGCGAGGTAGCTCTTCCAGTTGGATTGCTGCTTCTCGCCCAGGTCGTAGAGGTAGTCCCACGAGTAGATGCCGGTGTCGTGGCCGTCGGTGAAGACGAGCTTCACGGCATAGACGCCCACCGGTTCCACGGCGGCGATGCCGACATCGCGCTTGCCCACCTGCAGCACTTCCTGCCCCGGCCCGTGGCCGCGCACCTCCGCCGAGGGCGAGAACACCCGCAGGTACTCGCACGGCAGCTCGAAGCGGCGCCCGTCGTCGAACGCCACGTCGAGCACCCGCGAAACCTGGTGCAGGTTGATCTCGGTGGGCCGGGGGGTTTTGCGATCCATCGGTGTCGGACACCATTCGCGAATGAAGGGCCCAATTATCGCCCACGCACCCGGCGAATGGTGTCTGACACCAGTTACGCGTTGCTAGAATGCCCCCATGATCGGCATCCTCATCGTTTCCCACGGCACGTTCGGCGAGTCCCTCATCCATTCGGCGAGCCACGTGCTCGGCAAGCGGCCGCTGTACCTGCGCCAACTGGGGGTCACGGTGCACGACGATCCGGATGCCATCCTGCCGGTCGCCCAGGACCTGATCCGCTTCCTCGACCAGGGCAAGGGCGTGCTGCTGATGACCGACATCTACGGCGCCACGCCGTCGAACATTTCGGCGCGCCTCCTCGTGCCGGGGCGGGTCGAGGGGCTGGCCGGGGTGAACCTGCCGATGCTGATCCGCGCGCTCACGTACCGCGACCAGCACGAGCTGATCGAATTGCGCGAGCGGGCGCTCGAGGGCGCCACCGAAGGCGTGGTGCGCATGGGCACGGGCGACGGCACGCGATGATCAAGCGCGAGATCAAGGTGGTGAACAAGCTCGGGCTGCACGCGCGCGCCTCGGCGAAGCTCACGCAGGTGGCCTCGACCTTCAAGAGCGGCGTCTGGATCGCGCGCAATGGGCGGCGCGTCAACGCCAAAAGCATCATGGGGGTGATGATGCTTGCGGCGGGACTGGGCTCCACGGTCGAGCTGGAGACCGATGGCGAGGACGAGGCCGGCGCGATGCAGGAGATCGAGAAGCTCTTCGCGGACAAGTTCGGCGAAGGCGAATGACGCAAACCGTCTCCTTCACCATGCACGGCATCGGCGTCAGCGGTGGCGTCGCCATCGGCCAGGCGCACCTCTTCGCCGGCATGTCGGCGGAGGCGAACCACTACGTCATCACCGGCGTAGAGGTGCAGCGCGAGCAGCGGCGCTACGACCGCGCCGTGAAGGAAGTGCGCGAGGAGCTGAACGAGCTGGCCGAGAGCGTGCGCCACAGCGCGGCCGCCGAGCTGGCGCCGTTCGTCAAGGTGCACCTCATGTTGCTCGAGGACGGCGCCTTCACCGAAGCCCCGCGCGAGATCATCCGCGAGCAGCACTGCAACGCCGAGTGGGCGCTGCGCATGCAGCTGGACGAGCTGATGGCGCAGTTCAGCGACATCGAGGACCCGTACCTCAAGGCGCGCGAGGACGACGTGCGCCAGGTGGCGGAACGCGTGCTGGGCGCGCTCGCCGGCAGCAAGCGGCGCATCGCCATGAAGCCGGTGAAGGAGGATGCGTCGATCCTGGTCGCGCGCGACCTCTCGCCCGCCGACGTGATCCTGTTCCGCGAGCATCCCTTCGCGGCCTTCGTGACCGATCTCGGCGGCGCCACTTCGCACACGGCGATCGTCGCGCGCTCGATGAACATTCCGGCGATCGTGGCGCTGCACCACTCGCGCCAGATGATCCGCGAGGACGAGCTCATCATCGTCGACGGCACCCAGGGCGTGGTGATCGTGAATCCCGACCGCCACGTGCTGGCCGAGTACCGCCTCAAGCAGAACCAGGCGCGGCTGGAGCGCGACAAGCTGAAGCGCCTGAAGAGCGCGCCCACGGCAACGCTCGACGGCACGTCGGTGCAGCTCATGGCCAACATCGAGCTGCCTTCGGACATCGAGGCGGTGAAGGCGAGCGGCGCCGCGGGGATCGGCCTCTTCCGCAGCGAGTTCGTCTTCATGAACCGCCGCGACCTTCCCGACGAGGACGAACAGTACGAGGCGTACCGCGACGTGGTGGAGGGCATGAAGGGGCTGCCGGTCACCATTCGCACGCTCGACATCGGCGGCGACAAGTCGCTCGAGGGAGACGATTACGTCGCGGTGAACCCGGCGCTCGGGCTGCGCGCGATCCGCTACTGCCTGTCGGAGCCGCAGGTGTTCAACACCCAGCTGCGCGCGATCCTGCGCGCTTCGCGGCACGGCAAGGTGATGATCCTGATCCCGATGCTGACCACATGGCACGAGATCAACCAGGCGGTGGAAGCCGTGGCCCAGGCGAAGGAGCAGCTGCGGGACGAGGGCGTGAGGTTCGACGAGTACGTGCCGGTGGGCGGCATGATCGAAGTGCCCGCGGCGGCGATCGCGCTGCCGATGTTCATCCGCAAGCTCGATTTCCTCTCGGTCGGCACCAACGACCTGATCCAGTACACGCTCGCCATCGACCGTGCCGACGACCGCGTGGCACACCTCTACGATCCGCTGCACCCCGCAGTGCTGAGCCTCATCGCCGGCGTCATCAGGACCGCGCAGCAGCACGAGAAGCCCATCGCGGTGTGCGGCGAGATGGCGGGCGACGTCGAGCTCACCCGCATGCTGCTGGGCTTCGGCCTGCGCAATTTCTCCATGCACCCCGCGCACCTGCTGGGCGTGAAGCAGCGCGTGCTCACCACCAGCATCCCCGACATCGCGAGCGTGGTGTCGCGGATCCTCAAGACCGACGAGCCGGAGAAGATGCAGGCGCTCATCGAGCGCCTCAACACCGCCTGAACTGGTGTCGGACACGAGTTTCATCGGGCGACATTCGTGTCTGACACCAGTTTTGCTATGATTCGTTTCGACGCGCCGATTTGACTCAGCTTGCGGGCGCTTAACAAATACGGCTAAAGCGAGTGGCGGCTCACCAAACCCGACGCTCCTGTGGCCTCGGGTTTTTTCATGGGCGAAGAAGACATTCGCTCGGTGGGAGTCGTGGCGCCGCAACGCGCCGGTTTCCTCGAGCCCCTGATCCTCAAGGCGGGCAAGACGCTCGCCTCGTACGAGCTCGTCTA
This sequence comes from Usitatibacter sp., assembly GCA_035525255.1. Taxonomy (GTDB): domain Bacteria; phylum Pseudomonadota; class Gammaproteobacteria; order Burkholderiales; family Usitatibacteraceae; genus Usitatibacter. The sequence goes on along the minus strand of DATLEL010000423.1, from coordinate 53 downwards.
CGAAACGTGCGGGACGCTGAACGCGGCCAAGTCGAACGCGATCCTGGTGTGCC
>DATLEL010000420.1:0-4541 GCA_035525255.1 Usitatibacter sp. | reverse complement strand
GTCATGACGGCGCTCGCGCTGTTGCCGAGCATCGCGGTCACCTGTTCCTGGATCGACCGGGGACCGTAGCCGACGGCGTTCAGCAGTCCGAGCGCGATGAGGGGCTGGTACGAGCCCTTCAGCGCCTGCATGCGGCGCCGGACCTCGTAGAGCCTCTCCAGGGGATGTTCCATGCCGATGGGCAGGTCGAGGAACACCAGTCCGAAGTGGTTGCCCAGCGCGCGTCCCTCTCCGGCCGCGCGCAGGTTCACCGGCACGATGGCGCGGATCTCGAGGCCGTCCACCGCGTCGCCCTTGTCGCGCAGGTAATCGCGCAGCGCCCCTGCCGCCATCGACAGCAGCACGTCGTTGATGGAGCAGCCGAGCGCCTTGCCCACGGCCTTCACTTCGTCGAGCGGCAGCGGGTCCGCCCAGGCCGCGCGCTTGCGCGGACCGAGCGGGCCCTTGAAGCGCGTCTCGGCGTCGCGGCCCATGAGCATCAGCCGCGCGGCTTCGGTCGCGAAATCCATCGCCTTGCGGCGCGTGCCCTCCGCCATCAGGCCGCGGCCGAGCTGCTTCACGTTGCCGAGCGCGCCCGCGAGGGGCGCCAGCAGTTGCTCCCAGCGGTCTGCCGAAGGCTCGGGAGCCGCGTCTTCTTCCGCCGCGGCGGGAGGCGCGAGGCTGCCCGCCGCGGTCGCATGGGTCAGCGAGAGCATCACCTGGATGAGCGCGATACCGTCGGCGTAGCAATGGTGGATGCGGGCGATGAGCGCGCTCGCCCCGGCGTAATTCTCGACCAGGTGGAATTCCCACAGCGGCCGCGAGAAATCGAGGGGGGTCGAGGCAAGGCGGCTCACCAGCGCCTCGAGCTCGCGTTTGCCCGCCTTGCCGGGGAGGCGCACCACGCGCACATGCTGGTCGAGATCGAGGGAGGGTGGGTCCTGCCACCACGCGCCGCCCGGCTCCTGCACCGCGCATTGCCCGAAACGGCGGAACGCGAGGAAGCGTTCCCGGATCACGCGCTTCACGTCCCTGGCGTGGAGCGGCCGCTCGAACATCATCACGCCCACGATCATCATGGGATTCGTGGGGTGCTCCATGCGGAGCCACGCCGTGTCGACGCCGGAGATGCGTTCCCTTGAGTTTGTCATGGGCATCGGGTTGGGTTAACTTTACCCGATGTCATCCGACCTCAAGAAGAAGTTCGACGCCGCCGCCAAGTCGGTGCTCGCCGCGAAGAAGGATCCGGGCAACGACCTGAAGCTCAAGCTGTACGCCCACTACAAGCAGGCGACCGACGGCGACGTCGCGGGCGACAAGCCCGGCTTCACCGACTTCGTGAACCGGGCCAAGTACGAGGCGTGGGCGAAGCTGAAGGGCACGCCCACGGAAAAGGCGATGGAGGCCTACATCAAGCTGGTGGAGCGGGTCACGCGCGACTAGCGGCTTTCCTGCGCGGCTTCCGCGCGGCTTTCTTCGTCGTCCCCTTGCGTGCCGCACTCGCCTTGCGCTTGCCGCCGGAGGACTTGCCGGAAGACTTGCCCGCCCCCGCCATGAGGTTGCGCACGCTTTCGTTCAGCTCCTGCACCTGGCGCGTGAGGTCGCCCACCTCGCCCTTGGTCAGTACCCCGAGGCGGTCCAGCGAGCGCGACACGCGCTCCTCGAATACCTGTTCCAGCTTGTCCCACTTGCCGCCGGCGTAATTCGACTCCCTCAGGTTCTTCAGCGCTTCGTCGGCCGCGCCCACGGCGCGCGAGCCCATGTTGCGTCCTTGCTCGACCAGGGTCTCGAACATCCGCGGCCCCTCGCTCTTGGCGCGCTCGAAGGCGCCGAGCCCCGCGAGCCAGATCTTCTGCGCCGATTCGCGCACCGCCTGGGACGTTTCCGCGGCGCCCTGGCGTGACTTGCCGCCGTGCTTTCCGGACTGGTTCTTGCGGGCCATTGGGGCCTCCTCGTTGTCATGGGTGACACGCCTTGGGCAAGCGCCGCCCCGGCGAGTTTCAAAGTATAGTTCGACGAACGCCCGCCCAAGAGGAATGCGTCACGCATGAGCGCGATCGTGGAGAGGAGAACGATGGAAAAGCCGTGGCTCGCCTCGTATCCGCCCGGCGTCCCGGCGGAGATCGACCCGGGCAAGTACTCGAGCATCCGCGCGATCTTCGACGAAAGCGTCGCGAAATTCGGCCCGAAGCCCGCGTTCACGAACATGGGCCACACCATCACCTTCGCGGAGCTGGAGTTGCTCTCGCGCGCCTTCGGCGCGTGGCTGCAGCAGGGCGCGGGGCTCAAGCCCGGGGCTCGCGTGGCGATCATGTCGCCGAACCTCCTGCAGTACCCGGTGGCCCTTTTCGGCGCGCTGCGCGCGGGTTTCGTGGTGGTCAACTGCAATCCCCTCTACACGCCGCGCGAGCTGGAGCACCAGCTGAAGGACTCCGGCGCGGAGGCGATCGTGATCCTGGAGAATTTCGCGAACACGCTGCAGGCGGTCATCGCGCACACGGCGGTGAAGACCGTGGTGACGACGCAGGTCGGCGACATGCTGCGCTTCCCCAAGCGGCTCCTCACCAATTACGTGGTGAAGAAGGTGAAGAAGATGGTGCCGCCGTGGAAGCTCGACGGCGCGATCGCCTTCCGCGACGTGCTGTCGCGCGGGCGCGGCATGACCATGTCCGAGCCGCCGCTCGCCCACGGCGACATCGCCTTCCTGCAGTACACCGGCGGCACCACCGGCGTCTCCAAGGGCGCCATGCTCACCCATGGCAACATCGTGGCGAACCTGCTGCAGACCAACGCATGGTGGGGCCCGAGCCTGCGCGAGGGGCAGGAAGTCGTCGTCACCGCGCTGCCGCTGTACCACATCTTCGCGCTCACCGGGAATTGCCTCGGCTTCATGAATCGCGGCGGCCACAACATCCTGGTGACCAACCCGCGCGACCTGCCGGCTTTCATGAAGATCCTGCAGGACTATCCGTGGACCTGCCTCACCGGCGTGAACACGCTCTTCAGCGCGCTGATGAACACGCCGGGATTGGACAAGGTCGATTTCTCGCGCGTGCGCATGACGCTGGGCGGCGGCATGGCGGTGCAGCGCGCAGTGGCCGAGCGCTGGAAGCAGGTCACCGGCAAGCCGCTGGTGGAGGCGTACGGTCTCACGGAAACGTCCCCCGGCGCCTGCATCAACCCGATGTCCGAAGACTATAAGTACAACGGCTATTGCGGCCTGCCGATCCCCTCCACCATCGTCAGCATCCGCGACGACCAAGCGCGCATCCTGCCCATCGGCGAGACGGGCGAGATCTGCATCGCGGGCCCGCAGGTGATGAAGGGCTACTGGCAGCGCCCCGACGAGACCGCGAAGGTGATGACCGAGGACGGCGCCTTCCGCACCGGCGACATCGGCATCATGACGCCCGAGGGCTACGTGAAGATCGTCGACCGCAAGAAGGACATGATCCTGGTCTCGGGCTTCAACGTGTACCCCAACGAGGTCGAGGACGTGATCGCGATGATGCCCGGGGTGCGCGAGGTGTGCGCGGTCGCATCGCCCGACGACCATTCCGGCGAGGTGGTGCGGGTGGCGATCGTGCGCAAGGATCCCGCGCTCACCCGCGAGCAGGTGATCGCGCATTGCAAGGCGAACCTCACCGGCTACAAGGTTCCGAAGATCGTCGAATTCTGGAAGGAGCTTCCCAAGACCAACGTCGGGAAAGTCCTGCGGCGCGAGGTGAAGAACGCTCCGCCGCAAGCCTGATATTCAAGAAAATAGAGACCGAGGAGAAGCAGCAATGGCAAGACTGAACATCAACGGCAAGGTCCGCGACATCGACGTGGAGGGCGACACGCCGCTCCTGTGGGTGATCCGCGAGCAGGCGGGGCTCACCGGGACCAAGTACGGCTGCGGGGTCGCGCAGTGCGGCTCGTGCACCGTGCACGTGAACGGCAAGGCGCAGCGCTCCTGCTCGCTGCCCGTGAGCGCCGTCAAGGCGGGCGACCGGATCGTCACCATCGAGGCGCTTTCGCCCGATGCCACGCACGCGGTGCAGAAAGCGTGGGCGGAGCTCGACGTGCCGCAATGCGGCTACTGCCAGTCCGGCCAGATCATGGCGGCGGCCGCCCTCATCGCCGCCAAGCCGCGCCCCACCGATGCCGACATCGACCAGGCCATGACCAACATCTGCCGCTGCGGCACCTACCAGCGCATTCGCGCGGCGGTGCACCGCGCCGCGGAACTTAACGCTTCCAAGGCGAAAGCGTGAGGGCGCCCACATGACGATCCGCGAAAAAACTCCGAACCTTTCCCGCCGCAAGTTCCTGGTTTCCTCCGCCGCTGCCGGCGGCGGTCTCGCCCTCGGCCTGCACGCGCCCTCGCTCAGCGCCCAGTCGGGGAGCGCCGCGGTCGCCGCGGGCGGCACCGAGATCAACCTTTGGGTGGTGGTGAAGCCCGACGATAGCTGCGTGATCCGCATCGCTCGCGCCGAGATGGGGCAGGGCACCCTTACCGGCCTGGCCCAGCTGGTGGCGGAGGAGCTCGAGTGCGACTGGAGCAAGGTCAGCACCGAGCC
>DATLEL010000412.1:0-9972 GCA_035525255.1 Usitatibacter sp. | reverse complement strand
GAGTCGGCCGGCATTTACTGGAGCAGCCCCGGCGGCACGGCCGGCTGCGAAGTGAAGTTCCGCAAGGCGGGCGAGAGCGCGTGGCGCGCGGGATTGCCGATGTGGTACGACGCGCGCGACGCGCAGTGCCGCGGCAGCCTGGTGCACCTGGATCCGAACACCAATTACGAAGTCGAGCTGAACCTGCCGGGCCAGGCGGCCACGCGTGCGCTCGGCTTTCGCACCTGGTCCAACAGCCTTCCCGTCGCCAAGGTCGTCACGGTGAACGGCGGCTCGGGCACGTTCAACATCTCCGAGGGCGGCAGCGCCGCCGGCTACGTGGTCTACCAGGGCGCGGGCACGGTGCTCGACGCGGCGAATGGCGCGCAATTCAACGTGACCGTCAACGCGTCGTACGTGATCGTGCGCGGCCTCACGCTTCGCGGCGCGCAGCAGGACGCGATCCGCATCTCGCCCTCGGTGCACGACGTGGTGATCGAGGACAACGACATCAGCGGCTGGGGCCGCACCCGCGACGGACGCTGGGGCGCCGACATGGACTCCGGCATCCGCGCCCTCTGCTCGCAACCCACGCTCGAACGCGTGACCATCCAGCGCAACCGCATCCACGACCCGCGCTACAGCGCCAACAGCTGGAGCGACGGCCACCCCGCCGGGCCGCAGGGCATCACCTTCAGCTATTGCGGCGGCAACCACGTGATCCGCCACAACGAGATCTTCAGCAACAACGGCAACCAGTTCAACGACGTGATCGGCGGCGAGGACAACTTCACCAAGTCCGGCTTCCCCAACGCCGACAGCGACGTCTACGGCAACCGGCTTTCCAACAGCTGGGACGACGGCATCGAGGCCGAGGGCGCGAACGAGAACGTGCGCATCTGGGGCAACTACATCGACAACACCGCGACCGGCATCGCCACCACCGTGACCTCGGTGGGGCCGCTGTACATCTTCCGCAACGTCTACGACCGCAACCACTACCTGCAGTCGGCCGCGGGGAACCCCGATGCGGACGACCGGCAAGTGTTCCTCAAGTCGGGCTCCGACGCGTCGCTCGGCGACGGCCGCCGCTACGTGTTCCACAACACCATGCTGCAATCGTCGCAGGCGGGCGCGGTATACACGCTGGGCGCCGGCGCGGCGATCGGCGGCACAGGATCGACGCAGCTCATCAACAACACCGTCTCGAAGAACAACGTCTACCAGATCTGGAAAGCCAAGGGCGTCTCCTACCAGTTCGGCAGCGGCAACGAGTTCGCCAACGACCTGTACAACGGCAGCGCGGGCGACGCCTCCTATTCCGGCGCCATCGTCGGCACGCCGCTCTACGCCGCGGGCAACGGCCCGTCGGTCGAGGGCAACTACCGGCTCGCGCCCAACAGCCCCGGCTTCGGCCGCGGCGTGCGCCTCGCGAACTTCAACGACACCAGTGCGTCCCCGGACGTAGGCGCGCACCAGTCGGGCGGCGCTTCCATGGCGTTCGGCATCGCCGCGTCCTCGGGCTCGGCGGTCTCCGGCTCGTCGAACACGACGAACACCAACCCGGTCGTGCCGCCGACGAATCCCACGCCTCCCTCGACCCCGAGCGGTGTCGCGATGAGCACGGCCGCGCTCAACTTCGGCGCCGTGCAGAGCTCCCAGTCCATCACCTACACCAACAACACCAGCGTCATGGTGACGTTCATCCGCGCGACCATGTCGAGCGGCATGTTCGGGCAATCGAACAGTTGCGCCGACATCGCCCCGGGCGCGAGCTGCACCGCCACGGTCACCTATTACCCGGGCAACAGCGGTTCGACCACGGGCACGCTGACCCTGACCAGCTCGGCACCGAACAGCCCGCACGTCGTATCGCTCACCGGCAGCCTGTCTTCCGGGCCCGCCGACGTGCTGCTCACCCAATCGGTGAACGCCAACCCGGGCACCGCCGGCAAGGACGTCGTGTTCACGATGACCGCCGCCAACCGCGGGCCGGGCGTCGCGAACAACGTCGTCGTCACCGCGAGCTACGACACCTCCGCGACGGTGGTGTGGGTCTCGCCCGAGTGCGTGAAGCAGGGTGCCGCCTACGCATGCTCGGTGAGCGGCATCGCCAACGGCGCGCAGGCCACGTTCAAGCTGGTGCTGCGCCGGGGTGCCGCGGGCACGGTCTCCAACAGCGTCAGCATCACCGGCTCCAACGTGACCGCGAGCACCGCGAAAGCGGCCACCGCGCTGGTCGTGACGGTGAACGGCGCGCCCGCGGCCTCGGCCGTGGCGCGCTATCGCCTCTATAGCCCGGTCACGCGCGAGCATCACTTCACCACCGACGTGAACGAGTACAACGTGCTCGCCAGCCAGGCGGGCACGTGGGTTGCCGAAGGGGTCGCGGGCAAGGTGCTCAACAATCCGGGCAGCTTCAACGGCGTGGCCGCCGTGCCGTACTACCGCCTCTACGACGCGAACTCGCGCCAGCACCACTGGACCAGCGACGCGAACGAGTACTACACCCTCGACCGCTTCCCCGGCTGGACCGGCGAGGGGATCGACGGCTACATCCTGCCGACCGCGGTCGCCGGGGCGGTGAAGCTCTACCGCCTCGTCTACCCGTACGTCGCGGGCCTGCACCACTGGACCACCGATGCCAATGAGTACAACACCCTCATCGCCAGCTACGGCTGGGTCGGCGAGGGCGGCTCGGGGTTCGTCATCGACTGAGCGGATCCGCCACCATGTTCCTTCGCCTCCTTGGCCGCGGCGCGGCCATCGCCTCGATCGCTTGCGCGTTCGCCCAGCACCCGGTCCTCGCGGCGCAGGCCTCGTCGCCGGCGATGTCTGCCCTGGGTGATTCGGCTCCAGGCCAGCGCGTGCCATACATGTTCAACCCAACGCCTTCCGACTACCGCGTGCCGCCTGCCGCCGACTACGGGCTGCAGCAGAAGGCCATGAAGGCGTTGCAAGCCACCGTGGTGGTGAACTACCTTCCCCCGGGCACCAGCCGCGACGGCGACAATTGCATCGCGTGGAGCGCGCCTGCGCAGGCCGCATTCAGCCATGCGGCCTCGCTCTGGGCGGCGCAGCTGCGCACCCCGGTGCCGATCACGATCGACGCGTGCTTCTCGGATAGCCTCGATCCCGGCGTGCTCGGCCAGGCGGGCGCGTACACCAACCTGCGCAACTTCACCAACGCGCCGGCCGCGAACACCTGGTTCCCCGTAGCGCTCGCCAACGCGATCGCGGGCACCGACCTGCGTCCCGCCGATCCGGACATCTACGCGGCGTTCAGCAGCACTTTCTCCTGGTACTACGGCACCGATGGACGCGTGCCGCCGGGCACGCTCGATTTCATGAGCGTGGTGATGCACGAGATCGGGCACGGGCTGGGTTTCGCCGGCACGATGGACATCTCGGGCGGCAGCGGCTCGTGGGGATTGGGGAGCGGCTATCCGTTCCGCTTCGATCGCTTCACGGAGAACGGCACCGCGCAGGCGCTGCTCAACACCGCGGTATTCCCCAATCCATCGGCGGCGCTCGCAAGCGCGCTGCAGAGCAACGCCGTGTACTTCAACGGACCCAACGCCAATGCCGGCAATGGCGGCGCGCGCGTGCCGCTCTTCGCGCCCACCAGGTGGAGCGACGGCTCGAGCTATTCGCACCTCGCCGAAAGCTTCAATCGCACGCCCAACGCGCTGATGACCTTCTCGCTCTCGTCCGGCGAGGCGATCCATGATCCGGGCCCGGTGGCGCTCGGCGTGTTGAAGGACCTGGGCTGGCCGCTGCAGGACGCTTCGACCGCGGACGTGGCGTTGAGCCAGGCGGCGAGCGCCAACCCGGCGTCCACCGGCAAGGACGAGGTCTTCACCGCGACCGTGACCAATAACGGCCCCGGTACCGCGACCGGCATCGCCGTCACCATGTCGTACGACCCCTCTGCGACGGTGATCTGGGTGACGCCCGGGTGCACGAAGCAGGGCAGCGCCGCCACCTATGTCTGCAGCGCGGGTTCGCTCGCCAACGGCGCGAAGGCGCAGTTCAACCTGGTGCTGCGCAAGGCCGCCACCGGTTCGGTGTCGAGCAATGCGACCGTCACCAGCGCCACCAGCGATCCCGATCCGGCGAACAATTCCGCGGCGACCGCGGTGAGCGTGGTGGCTTCTCCCGCGGCGAAGCCGGTGCTGCGCTATCGCCTCTACAGCCCCGTCACGCGCGAGCATCACTTCACCACCGATGCCAACGAGTACGCGGTGCTGGGCGCGCTCGCGGGCACCTGGGTCGCGGAAGGCACGGCCGGCAAGGTGCTCGACAACCCCGGCGTGTTCAACGGCGTGACGGCGGTGCCCTACTACCGTCTCTATGGCAGCAGCAGCCAGCAGCATCATTGGACAAGCGACGCCAACGAGTACTACACCCTGCTCATGTCGCCGGCGTGGCAGGGAGAGGGCGTGGATGGCTATGTGCTTCCCACCGCCACCACCGGGACCACGCCGCTCTACCGCCTCAACTATCCCTTCGTCGCGGGCCTTCACCACTGGACAATCGATGGGGTCGAATACAGCACCCTGGTGGGTTCGTATGGCTGGATCGGGGAAGGCGGCGCGGGGCACGTAATCCGATAGCGCTACCCCCCGTCCTACAAAACCCCTAGTCCCAATGGCTGTCACAGCTACGTTCGGCGGGGAAATAGCGCGTGGCCTAGTCCCCATGGACTAGCGTGACGAATCGCGTCACAGCCATGCTGCAAAGGTGAATTCCTACACTTGGCCTGTCGTGGTGGCATTGGGTCGCCGCGGCAGGACAAGGACAGGCCGTGGAATCCATGCTTTTCGCGCAAGACGCAACCCTCCCCGCCAAGGCGGCCGAGGGCGGCATCTATGCCGACGGCACCTACCTGCGCAACAACCCGGAATGGCATAGCGGCGACTCGCCGTGGAAGGCGGGCCACATCAAGGCGCTGCTCGACCGCAACGGGGTCGCCCCGGCCACGGTTTGCGAGGTGGGTTGCGGCGCGGGCGAGGTCCTGCTGAGCCTGGGCCGCCTGATGCCGGAATCCACGCAGTTCTTCGGCTACGACATCTCGCCCGACGCCTACGGCCTGTGCGCCGCCAAGTCCGGCGCCAACTTCAAGTTCCGCCTCGCCAACCTGCTCGACGAGCCGGTGCACTTCGACATGGTGATGGCGGTGGACGTGTTCGAGCACGTCGAGGACTACTTCGGCTTCCTGCGCAAGCTGCGCGGCAAGGCACGCTACAAGGTATTCCACATCCCGCTCGACCTCTCGGCGTTCGCGGTCGCTCGCCGCGAGCCGCTGCTGCACCTGTGGCGGCAAGTCGGCCACATCCACCAGTTCACGCGCGACACCGCCATCGCGGCGCTGGAGCACACCGGATACCGCATCGTCGACGAGGCCTATACCTGCGGACGCACCGAGCTTCCGAACCAGGGTTGGAAGACGCGCCTCCTCAAGTGGCCGCGGAAGGCCTTGCATGCCGTGAGCCCGCATCTCGCCGCGCGGCTCCTCGGCGGCTATTCACTGCTGGTCATCGCCGAATGACGCCCACCATCGACGCCCTCCAGGCCAGCATCCTGATCGTCGACGACGACCGGGTGAGCCTGGTCGCCATGCAGGAAGTGCTGCGCAGCCTTGGCGCGCGCCTGGTCACGGCGACCTCGGGCGAGGAAGCGCTGCGCTGCGTGCAGCACGACGAATTCGCGGCGATCCTCCTGGACGTGCGCATGCCCGGCATCGACGGCTTCACCACCGCGCGCATGATGCGCGAGCAGCCGCGGTCGCGGCACACGCCGGTGATCTTCCTCACCGCCGCGCAAGAGGACCTCATGTCCATGTTCCGCGGCTACCAGGCGGGCGCGGTCGACTACATGGTGAAGCCCGTGATCCCCGAGGTGCTGCGCTCCAAGCTCGCGGTGTTCGTCGGCCTGCATGACATGAACCGCATGCTTTCGGCGGAGCTCGCCGAGCGCGCCCTCACGGAGCAGCGCCTGCGCTCCTCGGAAGAGAACCTGCGCGCGCTCGCCGCCCACCTGCAGTCGGTGCGCGAGGAAGAGCGCATCCACATCGCGCGCGAGATCCACGACGAGCTCGGCCAGGCGCTCACCGGGCTCAAGCTCGACATCCATTCGCTCGCCAAGAATCCGGCCGCGATCGAGCCGCCGGTGCTCGCCTCGGCGGCCGAAGGGCTCGGGCAGCAGATCGACCGCATCATAAACTCGGTGCGCCGCATCGCCTCCGGGCTTCGCCCCGAGGTGCTGGACGAGATCGGGCTCTCGGCCGCGGTGGAGTGGCAGGCGCGCGAGTTCCAGCGCCGCACCGGCATCCGCTGCCTGGTGGACATCGCCCCGGGTCTCGCCGATCCGGACAAGGAGCGCTCCACCGCGCTATTCAGGATCTTCCAGGAGCTTCTGACGAACGTGGCGCGCCATGCGAATGCGACCCGCGTCAGCGTGGACCTGGCGGAAGACGAAGAATCACTGCGTTTAAAGGTCGAAGATAACGGCCGCGGGATACAGGAACAAGAGTTCGAAAGCCCGAGATCACTGGGCTTCCTCGGACTACGCGAAAGGGCGCTTGCCTTTGGCGGATCGATCGAAGTGACAGGGCAGGAAGGGAAGGGGACGAGCGTCTTCGTCGCCATACCCCAGGCTGTCCAACAACCGGTATTCCACGCATGAGCTTCATACCCTCGAATTCACTAAACCTCCATCGCGGCGCACCCGTGAAGGTACTCATTGCCGACGACCACCCGGTCGTGCGGCAGGGGCTCAAGATGATGTTGAGCTCGGACCCCGAGCTGGAAGTCGTGGGCGAAGCCCGCGACGGCGATGAAGCCTTCGAAAAGGCGCATTCGGTGGAATGGGACGTGGCCGTCCTGGACTACTCGATGCCCGGACGAGGCGGCGTCGAGCTGCTTGCGGACGTGAAGCACGACTACCCGGACCGGCCGGTGCTGATCCTCAGCATCTACCCGGAGGATCCGCACGGGTTGCGCGCTCTCAAGGCCGGAGCGGCGGGCTACGTCACCAAGGAAAGCGCGGGCGAAGAGCTCACCGCCGCGGTGAAGAAAGTGGCCTCCGGCGGGCGCTACATCAGCCCGACCCTCGCCGAGAAGCTGGCGATGCGGCTCACGCCCGAGCAGGAGCGTCCTCCCCACGAGCGCCTCTCCGATCGCGAGTACCGCGTCATGTGGCTGCTTGCCTCCGGCAAGACGCTGCACCAGATCGCGGAGGAGATGCGGCTTTCGCCTTCGACCGTGAGCACCTATCGCGGCCGGATCCTGAAGAAGCTGGGGCTCAATACCAACGTGGACCTGGTGCACTACGCGATGAAGCATCGCTTGATCGAATAGGAAGGGCCGCTCACAGCGGCCCTTTTTCTATACGAGCGACGCGAGATTGGCGAGCGCGGGGCGGACGCTTTCCACGTAGCGCTTCATCGCGCTGCGCACCTGCGGATCGGCGCTCTTCGCGCGCAGGCCCTGCATCGGGTTCAGCCGCGCATCCTCCAGCCACGCGGCGATGTCGGGCTCCTTCGACCACAGGTAATCCGCATTGGCGCCGGAAAGCTGCCCGCGAACCCAGTCGAGCGGCTCGTCGGGGAGCCTGTTCGGTGGGCACAGGCGGTTCTGGATGACCGGGTCGTGCCGCGTGGCCTCGATGAATCCCACGACCGCGGCATTGAAGGGGATGAGTCCGGTGCGGACCGGCTGGAGGGTGATGCGATCCTCGGCGAATATGGGCAGCGTCGGCGCGCGGTTGAGGCCCTTGGCGGCGCAATGGACGTGCAAATCGCCGGCCTTCGCCGCGACCGTGCCCTGGTCAAGGTGCACGGCATCCCGCTCGAGGCGGCGCACGCGCCCCAGCCGAACCACATCCTTGATGCGACCCAGCTGTCTCACCTCCGCCGCGCTGGCGATGGCGGCCGCGTACATCGTCGGGCGCACGCCTTCTGAGGGCGCGATCAGCTGGCCGCTCGCGACCAGGCGCGCGAACAAATCGTCGACTGAATCCGCCGCTGCCGCGGCCTCCATCTGCAGCGCGCGGCCCTCCAGCAGGTTCCCCACCTGCTCGCCTCCCTGGACGAAGGCGCGGTTCGTGAGCCACGGCTCGCGCGGCTTGACCCAGCGGATGTCCGCGGGCGGGATGCCGGACTGGAGGAGCCACAGGCAGGCATCCATGGCGGTCTTGCCCGCGCCGATGATCACGAAGCGGTCGGCATCCCCGATCGCGTCCGGCAGGTCTCCCACGGGAATGCAGCGCGCACCGTCGGCGATCCCGAACGGTGCCGCGCTGGTGGCAGGAATCGAAGGCTCCAGGTAGGTGGCGTCCACCACTTTCCGTCGTACCTTCACCTCGAATGGCGCGCCCGAACGCCGGCAGAGGAAACGGCGATCGCCCACGTACTGGGAGCTGGGGAAGTAGCGCACCCTGCCCGAGGCGAGCAGCCGCGCGGCCATGACGTGGTGGAAATACGCGCGCAGCTCCGGCGCGGTCGCCTGCTCGTAGTACCCCTTGTTCGGCCCGTCCGCCTGGATGGAGCCGCTACCCAGCGCCATCGAATTGACGCCGTAGTACGAAGACGGCTGGTGCAGCTGCACGAACGGGTAGGCGTCGTTCCAGTGGCCGCCGGGCGCCTCGCGCCGGTCGACGATGATCACGTCGGCATCCGATGCCGCGACGAGCGAATCCGTGAACGCCATTCCCGCGGCGCCGCAGCCGATGACGAGGTAATCCGTTTCGAGATTCTGCATGGGAAGGAGCCAGGTACCTTTGTGAAGTATATTCGGCCCCGATGACCTGCCCGACCCCCCGACTCCTCGCGCTTGCCGCTTGCCTGCTGCCGCTCATCTGCGCCGCCCAGCAACCTTCCACGCCCGCGACACCCGCCCCTGCACCGCCCGCGAAGGAAGCGCCGCAGAAGCTCGAGAAGATCGAGGTACAGGGCGACGGCCTGGCCGAGCGGCGCGAATCCACCGCGTCGAAGCAGATCATCAATCGCGACGAGATCATGAAGTACGGCGACACCAACGTGCTCGAGGTGCTGAAGCGCCTCCCGGGCGTGACCGTCGATAGCGGCCCCGGTGGCCGGGGCGGCGCGGTGCGGATGCGCGGTCTGGGCACCGGCTACACGCAGATCCTGGTGAACGGCGAGCGCATGCCGCCGGGTTTCACCCTCGACAGCATTTCGCCGGACATGATCGAGCGCATCGAGATCGTGCGCGGTGCCACGGCGGAGTTCAGCACCGCGCAGGCGATGGCGGGCACCATCAATGTGGTCCTCCGGCGCGCGCTCTCCACCCAGCGGCGCGAGCTCAAGCTCGGCGCCTCCGTCGAGCACGACAAGCCCACCTTCACCGCCTCGGGCCAGTGGGCCGACAAGTCCGGCGATCTCTCCTGGACCGTGCCCTTCAACCTGGTGCGCTTCGCCTTCGTGGCGGACGGCGTCAACAACCAGCGCGTATTCGATTCCGATTTCGATCTCACGCAGCACTACGTGAGCCGCCGGCGCAACCAGGGCTGGGGCGCGAACGGCAACCTCGCGCCGCGGCTGTCGTGGAACCTGGGCGCGAACAACACCCTCAACCTCGATGCTTTCGCGCTCTACGGGACGTTCCTCGGCCATTTCATCGAGGAGAACTCGCCGGTGCTGGGAGCGCCGCCACCCTACGTCGACACGGACCTGAGGATTCGCAACAGCAACAAGGTCGGCCGCGCCAACGCGCAATGGGTAAGGCGCTTTGCCGACGGCAGCCGCGTGGAGGCCAAGTTCGGCGCGACCGCTTTCGGCTTCGATTCCGCCTCCACTTTCGTGGCGGACAACATCTCGGGCGTTCGGACGCTCGAGCGCACCGTGGACAGCACCATCCGCGACGTGGGCCTCACCGCGCAGGGCAAATATTCCTTCCCGCTGGTGAAGGGGCATTCCCTCGTTGCCGGATGGGATGGGGCGTGGAACGAGCGCGACGACACCCGCCTGCAGCA
>DATLEL010000396.1:0-2515 GCA_035525255.1 Usitatibacter sp. | reverse complement strand
TGGGATGCCGATTCTCCCGCGCAGCTCGCGTGGATGGTCGCGGGCCAGCGGCCGGCGCAAATGAAAACGGCGCCGATAGGCGCCGTTCACGGAAACAGTGCGAGGGCTCAGCCGCCGGAGTGATTCGGGTCCAGGTCACGTCCCATGGCATCCAGCGGCAGGCCGTTGGAGTTGATGTCGCGCCCGACCATCAAGCGGCGGCCCGGGTCGCGATCCATGTTGGTGACGTATTCGCGCCCTTCGTACTCGTAGCGCACTTCGTAGCCGGAGATCCGGCCGCCGTAGTTCGCGATGCGGCAATCCGAGCGGTTCAGCAGGTAGCCGCGATCCCGCAGCTCTTCGTACCTGCGAGTGCGATTGTTGAAGCATTCTTCCCGCGACTCGCCGCTGTAGACCGGGCGCACCTCGAGCACGCGGGCGGATTCGGGCCTGCGGTTCTCGCGGAAATATTCACGGGCGTCGTAGCGGTCGTCGTTCCGGTTCTCGTAGCGGCTGTCATAGCGGCTGTCGTACCGGTCGGTCTGCGCGAAGGCCGCCGGGGCGGCGAGGGTGAAAGCGGCCGCAAGGGCCAGGACGATGGTTTTCATGCCCAATTGGACTCCGGTTCGCGGTCCCTGTTTCCGCCACCCCATAGGCGGGGTGGCGTAGGAGGGAGCGTATTCAGCGGTAGGACGGGGGACGCGGTCCGCGCGGGCCGTCGAATTCGATCGGCTGCACGTCGACGCGCACGCGCAGGTTCGGCCCCGGATCCTGCGGCAGGCGGGTGGTGAACTGGCGTCCCGCGTATTCGTAGCGCACGTCGAAGCCGACGGTGGCTTCGCGTACTTCGTCGACCACGCGGCAGCGCTGGACATTGCGGTCCACGGGAACGCGTTCGATTTCGGTCACGCGCTCGCCCGGGCGGACATTGCCATGGTCGCGATCCGCCTGGTTGCCGATGAGACCGCCGATGACGGCGCCGGCGGCGGTGGCCGCATCGTTGCCGCGGCCGCTGCCGACCTGGTGGCCGGCGACACCGCCCACGATGGCGCCGAGCACCGTGCCGGGGCCGATGGCCGCGCCGGTGTCGGAGCGCGTGACGCGGCGCTCTTCGTAGCCGCGCTGGCGGTCGTTCCAGCACTCCTCGCGCGAGACCGGGATGCGCTCGGTGAGGGGACGCACCGACAGCACGCGTGCGCGGTCGGTATAGGGCTCGGCGAAGGCCGCCGGGGCGAAGGACGAGAGAGATGCAATGGCGAGCAGGATGGCCTTGGTTTTCATGGAATCCTCGTTTGGGTCCTTGGAAAGAGGGCGGCGCCTGGCGCCGGTTCCCGGCCGATCAACGCGCCGCGCGGCGGGAGGTTGACAGCGGCGCCGCCCAGGCGAGGGCGGCGACCAGAAGGTCCCGCAAGACCGGGCGGATGCGCGCGGCCAGGTCGCCGCGGAATGTATAGGGGCTCTCCTCGTCCATATAGTTGCGTTCCGCCATCTCCAGCTGCACCGCGTGCACGCCGCCCGCCGGATCGCCGTAGGCGCGCGTGATGAAGCCGCCCTTGAAGCGGCCGTCCACGACGCTCGAGTACGCAGGATGTCGCGCCGCGGCGACAGTCAGCGCGGCGGTCAGGGAGGCGTCGCACGAATCGCCCCCCGAGGTGCCGAAATTCAGGTCGGGCAGGCGCCCCTCGAAGAGCCGCGGTACTTCCGAGGTGATCGAATGCGCGTCCCAGAGGATCGCGATGCCGTGGTCGGTACGGGCGCGGTCCAGCTCCCTGCGCAGCCGGCGGTGGTAGGGCTGCCATACCGAACGCATGCGCCGCTCTATGTCGTCGTCCCCCGGCTCGCCATCGCGATACAGCGGCTCGCTGCGGAAAGTGTCGATGGGGCACAGCCGTGGCGTGTCCTGGCCGGGATAGAGGTTCGAGCCGTCGGGCGGGCGGTTGAGGTCCACCACGTAGCGCGAATAGGTGCCGGCGATCACCGTCGCGTCGATGTCGCCGAGGAAGTCGTAGAGCCGCGGCAGGTGCCAGTCGGTATCCGGGCGGCGGACGGCGCAGTCGGAGAGCCCGCGACCGATGGAATGGGGAATGAACGTCCCCACGTGGGGCATCGAGACCACCAGCGGCGAGTTGCCGCGGCGGTAGGCATAGGGCCACACCGTGCGCTCGGAGATCATCATCGCGGAAGCGAAGGCGTGTCGAGCGAGCTGCGCCGCGCGGCGTCGATCGCCTGCTCGTACCCTGCATCGGCGTGGCGTACGACCCCGATGGCGGGATCGTTCCACAGCACGCGCGAGATGCGCTTTGCGGCCGCCGCGGTGCCGTCGCACACGATCACCACGCCCGCGTGCTGCGAGTAGCCCATGCCGACGCCGCCGCCGTGGTGGATCGACACCCATGTAGCGCCGCCTGCCGTCGAGAGGAGTGCATTGAGGAGCGGCCAGTCCGAAACCGCGTCGGAGCCGTCCTTCATCGCTTCGGTCTCGCGGTTCGGGCTCGCGACCGATCCAGTGTCGAGGTGATCGCGGCCGATGACGATG